>JANPDZ010000522.1:0-3943 GCA_031431735.1 Acidobacteriota bacterium
AAATTTCGCGTCAATGTCAACGAAAACAGGTTTCGCACCGACATTGCCGACGGCTTCAGCCGTCGCAAAAAATGTGTTTGCGGGAACTAAAACCTCGTCGCCGTCGCCGACTCCGATTGCCTTTAAACCGATTTCCAAAGCATCGGTTCCGTTCGCGCAAGCGATGCAATGCTTGACTTTAAGATATTCGGCAAAAGACTCTTCAAACGCTTTGGCGTATTTCCCGCTGATAAAAGCGGTTTCCGAAACGACTTTCAGAATCGCTTCGTCAAATTCCTGTTTTAAACTTAGATACTGCGATTTTAGATCAACAAATGGTATATGCATTTTATTGACACTCTCCAACCAAAATCAAAGATTTATGGATTGGAGATTCTTGCTCTGAGCTTCTAATGACTGCTCATATCTAACAAGCGTTACTTTCGCCCTGCCCGTGCGTAGAAGTCTATTAGCGACTTGTTAATATTTTAGTTTTTTTGGATGTGTTTTGCAAGAACGCCTGACATCTCCCGCCTGCGCGGAAACGGTTATGGCAGGAGTCTTAGGCTAAGTGAGGATAAAATAATTCAAGAAATATTAATAGTTGCTATTCATTATATTGCTCTCGGAAGGTTAAATCTATTTTGGATTTTGGATTTTGGATTTTTCAATCCGCAATCCGCAATCCAAAATCGCTCAGACTTTCTTTTCCTTCCATTTTCCGCGTTTGAAGAGAATTGCCGAAACAACTGCAAGAAGCGAAAAAGCAATCGTAATCGCCCAGAAAACGCCGTGCGCTCCGAAGCCGAATTGATACGCAAGCAGATAAGCAAGCGGAATTTCAAACAGCCAAAAAATGAAAAAGTTCAGATAAGTCGGTGTCCAGGTATCGCCCGCGCCGTTGAAAGCGGTTTCCAAAACCATTCCGAAACCGTAAAACACAAAGCCGTAAGCGACAATATGCAAAGCGTCCCGACCGAAAGCCTGAACATTCGGTTCACTGGTAAAAAATCCGACGATCGCGCTTGAAAAGAAAAGGAAAAACAAACTAATCGCGCCAAGAAATCCGGCATTGATAAAGGCGGCTTTCCAAACCGATTTTTCCGCACGTTCGGGATTTCCCGCACCTAAATTTTGACCGACCAGCGTTGCCGCCGCATTACTTAAACCGATTGCCGGAAGAAGCGCGAAAATAATCACACGCAAACCGATGCCGTAACCGGCAAGCGCATCGTTTCCGAAACCCGCGACAACGCGAACCAATGCGCTCCAGCTGGCGGTCGCGATCGTGAACTGCAAAACGGCGGGCGCGGCAATTTTAACTAAACCCAAAAGCAAACCTTTATTGAGTTTCCAATGATCTTTGCGAATCGTAATGCGTCCGCCCGAGCGAACCAGCCAAAACGCCGCAAACAGAACGCCGACACCGCGCCCGATGGTCGTCCCGACTGCCGCACCCGTGACACCGAGACGCGGAAAAATCCAGTTATCAATAAGCCATTGCGGAGCATTGATACCGAAGAACGCGAAAATGTCTGCGCCGTAAATAAAACACGGCGCAAGAAATATGTTCAGCAGATTTGCCAGAAACAAAACACGCATCGCAATTGCCGCGTCGCCCGCGCCGCGAAAGATCGCGTTGAGCAAAAACAGAAAGACGATGACGGCGTTTCCGCCAAGCATGATCCTCATAAATGTCGTTCCATGCTCGATGACTTGCGGCGATGAGCCTAAAAGTCTCAAAAAAACGGGTGCGAAAATTATCCCGATAACACCGATTATCAATGAAACGATGACACCGAGCACGATCGCGTGCGCCGAAGATTTTGCCGCGCCTTCTTCGTCTTTTTCGCCGATCCGACGCGCGACGGTGGCCGTTGCGCCAATGCTCAAACCAATTGCGATGGCATAGATCAAAGCCAATATTGATTCGGTCAAAACGACAATTGCCACCGCTTCCGCGCCCAGATGTGCGACAAAGAAAATGTCCACGAGCGCAAAAATACTCTCCATCAACATTTCCAAGATCATCGGAACTGCCAACAGAAAAATCGCCAAACCAATCGAACCTGTTGTAAAATCGCGCGATGAACCGGCAACAGCTTCGCGCAAAATTGACCAAAATGAATTATTCTCCGTCCTGAGAGCGGAGTTCTCCGTACTTTGCAGCATAAAATATTAAATTGTATGAATGAAACTTAAACCTGATGTTACGCAGAAGATTTGATTTGCGGAAAGTGCCGCCCGGATAGTGCGGAAAGGCGGTGCCTTTCCATTAAGTTTCAAAGATGAAAGAGGCTGCGATGAAAGAGGCTGCGCCTCGACATCTTCCGCCAAGATGAGGCACAGCCTCAAGAAACTTGAGAGATGAATCACGGAAAGTCAGAGCCTTTCCGCACATCGGCGGGCATAGCCCTAAAAACAAATTTTGCGTAACATCAGTTAAACCTAAAAGCGAGTTTTGCACTTTCGCGCTGTAAACACGAAAGAAACAAATGTAAAAATTAGCGAGTATGTTAGCGGACAATCATTTTCATAGTTTTGTGAGTTTATCAAAAAATCTTTTGCTTCGGCAAATCCGAATTTAAAAAAACAATAAATAAGCCGTTCCAAGTTAATGAAACGGCTTTTAATATTATAAAAAATTAAATTGTTAAAAGATTATATTAAGCTGATTTTTTGCCGACCACACTGACTTTGATACTTTTACGTCCAAATCTGATGGCTTCGGAACAACTCGGAACCCAAATGTCCAAAATGCGACCTTTGATTGCTCCGCCGGTGTCGGTTACCGTATAAGTTCCGCTGTAGGAACCTGCGCTGATATTAATGCGTGTGCCAAGTGGCAAAATACGTGGATCAGCGGCGACAATTCCGCGTCGGACGCTACCGCCCGTTGCAGTTCTGCCTCTCAGACAATATGCGGTTGCTCTGAATGTTTGCCCTTCAAAAACATTAAAGTTGCCGAGTTTGGCAATGTTTTGCGCTTCTGCCAGGGGATTTGTGGTTTGGCTTTCCGATTGTTGGAAATTTTGATAATTTAAGTTGTCTTTTTCAATATTTTCCTGTTTAATTGTTTTCTGCGAATCAATCGCTATTGTGACGGCTTCGGCTGTTGGTTGAAAATAGAATAAAAATCCTATCATCAAAACCAAGCTGAGCAGAAGTGCGTTTCCTCTAGCTAGATTTTTCATTATTTCATTCTCCTAAATTTTTTTTCCGTTATTTCAAAGCACATTAACTATCATCGCAAAACGAGAAAAACTTAGCTAAAATGTGTGTGTGTGAACTGAACTAACAGATGTCGAAACTCCTGCGAAAATGACTCCGCGATGGGTTTCGAATGTAAAACATATTTGATACTAGCATCTTATAACAAGGCTTGTCTAGGCTTAGGTCAAACGGCGGGTCGGTTTAGAGAAAAGTTTCACAAAATAATACAAAGCTAAATTGTCTTATGACAACTATTTAGCTATATTAGTTTGACGAAGAATAAATATTCATTTTTTTGATTTGAAGGAGCGAATTTTATGCAAGAACGCCGAACTGGAGGAAGACACGTGATCTCTTTTCCGATTCGTGTCCGATGGAAAGATGAGTCGGGAAAGGAGATTATCGAAGACGGTTTGACAGAAAATGTCGGACAACAAGGAACGCTTGTTTTTCTTCCGCGCTTGCTTCCGACCGTCGGAAGTAAAGTCTATTTAACGATCACTGAACACGCCGACGAAGAAGTAACCGTTGCGGCACAGGTCATCAGACTTGAACGCAATGTGTCGCATCCGCAAGCGGCGTTTCAATTGATGGATTCGATTCGTGTATGGAAGAAGAAAGTTTGGGAATATGCCGGAGAAATTATCGCCGCGCAAAAACCCGAGGAATTTGACGATTGGTAAAAATTAGTCGAGAGTCGAGAGTCACGAGTCGAGAGAAAAGTCATTTGACTCTCGACTCGTGACTCTCG
>JANPDZ010000523.1:0-8451 GCA_031431735.1 Acidobacteriota bacterium
GAAAAATTAAAAAAACCGATTTGGAAAAAGACCAAGTGAAACAATTGATTAAGCATGTTCAGGAGTGGTTACGATGAATAAAAAAGATTTTGACGAATTGCTTGATAGCATAAAAGAAGTCGGTTTGATGGAAAAAGGCAAACTTGCGCCGATACGGGAATTTTCCGTCAAAAATCAGCCGAATTCCTCAAACGTCAAAGCGTTCGCAATTTGTTTGACGACGGAAGATGACGAACTTATTCCGATGAAAATTTACAGCGTAATTTTTCATCCGCATCTAAAAACCTGCACGGTGAAAGATGAAAATAATGAAACTCTGGTCTGCCCCGAGGAATGGTTTTTGGCGGTTGAGTTTCCGAATAATATCAAAAAGGTTTTAGAAAAGGCTGAATTGGCTTTAGCATAAATTTATGGCAGAAATGACAATCCGCGACGCGCTCAATCAAGCGTTACGCGAAGAAATTTTACGAGACGAAAATGTCTTTATTATGGGCGAAGAAGTCGCCGAATATGACGGCGCGTATAAAGTTACACGTGGTCTGTGGAAAGAGTTTGGCGACAAACGCGTGGTTGATACGCCGATCACCGAACTCGGTTTTGCGGCGGTCGGAGTCGGCGCGGCGATGGCGGGATTGCGTCCGGTGATCGAGTTTATGACGTGGAATTTTTCAATTCTTGCTTCTGACCAGATCATCAACCACGCGGCGAAAATGTTTTATATGTCGGGCGGACAATTTAATGTTCCGATCGTTTTTCGCGGTCCGAACGGTTCGGCTTATCAGGTTTCATCGCAGCATTCGCAGGCGTTTGAAGCCTTTTACGCCAACTTTCCCGGCCTAAAGGTCGTCATGCCCTCAACTGCCGCCGATGCCAAAGGATTGCTCAAATCGGCGATCCGCGACAATAATCCGGTCATCTTTCTTGAACAGGAAACGATGTATGGAATGAAAGGCGAAGTTCCCGACGACCCGGATTTTACGATTCCATTGGGCGTTGCCGATGTTAAGCGCGAAGGCACTGATTGCACGATCGTCGCGCGTTCGTTCACCGTTCCGCAGGCGTTGAAAGCGGCGGAAATCATGCAGGCCGAATTTGACGTTTCGGTCGAGGTCGTTGACCCTCGAACGATCAAACCGCTCGATATTGACACGATTGTCGCATCTGTCAAAAAGACAAATCGGCTTGTAATTGCCGAAGAATCGCACGCCTTTGCGTCGGTCGGCGCCGAGATCTCGCATCAAGTGATGGAAAATGCTTTCGATTATCTGGACGCGCCGATCAGGCGCATCTCGACTGTCGAAGCACCGATGCCGTATGCAAGGAATCTGGAAGTGGCGGCACTTCCGAGCGTCGAAAAAATAGTCGCGGCGGTCAAAGAAGTTTGTTATTTATAATCCAAGTTGCCAGTTATTAAAATTAGGATAATTTCAACGCAGAGAACGCCAGAGAACGCAGAGGAAAACAAAGAGAAATCGGCTGATTTTATTTTTAATTTAATTATTAGCCACAGCTTTTAGTGAAAATCAGGCAGAACATTTCAAAAAGAACTCTGCGTTCTCAGCGTTCTCAGCGTTAAAAATAAAGTTGGCAACTTGGATTATTTATAAAAAGATTCGTTTGAGTTTTACCAATGAACCGGAAAGATTTAATACGCGAATATAAGGAGACACCGCTGCCGATGGGCGTTTTTCAAATTCGTAATATGACGAATGAGAAAGTTTTTATCGGTTCGTCGCTCAATCTTAACGGCATTTTTAACCGCCATCGGTTTGCGCTCAATGCCGGAAGTCATCAGAATAAGGCTTTGCAGGCAGATTGGAACTCTCTTGGCGCAGAACAGTTTGCATTTGAGATTCTGGAAGAACTCGAAGTGCGTGAAAATCTGAATATCAAAAAAGAGTTGGAATTCTTAGAGGATCTGTGGCTCGAAAAGTGTGAGCCTTACGGCGAACGCATCTACAACGAACCGAAAAAAACAAGCGAAGAACGTTTGCAGATGATTAGGGCAAAAAGATTGAATTAGTCGAATTTGGGGCTGGCTTTTTGTATTTATCAAGGTCGAAAACTAACACGGAGAAAACAATTATGAACAAAAAATCTACTCTTTATTTACTGCTTTTCGTTTCCCTTTTGCTTTTTATCGGATGTCTTGGAAGCTCCGATAAGAACGTCGCGGCTCAAGTAAAAACCGATTCAAATGCCAACACGGCGGCGCAGGTGAAAACCGATTCAAATTTAAATGTAACGGTTGAATTTTGGCAAAAACAGCGCAACAAAGCCCTTGAAGAACGAACCGCTCCGACGGGCGAAAGTCCGAAAGGTTTGGTTGTTCCCAAAGAACTGTCACCGGCGGGCGGCATTGTAAAACAAAAAGCCAAAATGTCCGAAATGATTGCCGACGGATATATACAACCATTTGATTTTGCCGATCTTGCCGCCAAGCGTATGAGTGGCGAATTGGTTGAATTGCCGATAGCAACGGAATCGTATGTGACCGAAGTTGGAGGCTCTGCCACCGAAGATGAATTTACTGCTTATAGTTTTGAGGACGGTTCGACACCGTTAAAGCCTGATTCGCCCAAGTATCAGACGCTTAAAAAACTTGCTGATGATTTTGACGGCACAAAGTATGATCTGAATAATCCTTCAGACCGAAAACAAATCAGATTCAGACTTCTGAGAATGTTAAATCCGCAAGCAATAAAATTGTTGGAAGAGATTGCCGACGCTTATCAATTGAAATTCAAACGTCCTTTGCGAATTACTGGGATGGTTCGTTCGATTGATTATCAAATTCAGTTAGGCATGTCGAATGCAAATATGTTTAAAGTTAGAGGAAAAGATTCGTTGCCGCCGCATACTTCCGGCTACGCTTTTGACATTGCCCGAAAGACTCTGACCGCCGAAGAACAAAATTTTATTATGAAGAAACTTGCCGAAACGGAACAGCAAGGCAAGACAGACTCGCTTATCGAATACGGCACAGGCGCCGTTTTTCACGTTTTTGTGTATGCTGACGGCAAACCGCCGAAGACTTAACAGACGGATTTTTTATTTAATAGACAAAATTATTATGGCGAATAAAATTTTAATGCCCAAACTTTCTCCGACGATGGAGGAAGGACAGATCTCAAGATGGCTCAAAGCGGAAGGCGACGCAATCGAAGCCAACGAAACCATCGCCGAAGTTGATACCGACAAGGCGACGATGGAAATGACCTCGCTCGAAGACGGAATTTTGCTCAAAATTCTTGTTCCGGCGGGCGATAATGCGAAACTCAATCAAACCATCGGCATCATCGGCAAAGCCGGCGAGGATTTTTCCGCGCTCCTTGATGAAACAGCTACTTCAAACGGTGCGTCTTCTGCGAAGAAAGACGAGGAGAAGGGGAGAAAAGGAGAAGAGGAGAAAGCTCCGCCTGTTCAAGAAGCTTCTGCGCCGAAAGCTGAAGCCGCAAAAGCTGAAGCCAATCCGCAATCCGCAATCCCAAACCCCAAATCCGACAACGGTCGGCTGATCGTTTCGCCAATTGCCGCAAGAATGGCGGCGGAGAATGGGATTGATTTGAAAGCGATCGCGGGTTCCGGTCCGCAGGGTCGGATCATCAAACGCGACATCGAAGCCGCTCTCAGCAGTGGTCAGTCATCAGTGGTCAGTGGTCAGTCTGAAGAAAATCCGCAATCCGCAATCCTAATTCCCCAATCGGATGGGGCGAGCGCGTTCCGCGAAGAAAACACTTCCAAGATGCGCCGAATCATCGCGAGCCGGCTGGCAGAATCTATCGGGCCGATCCCGACGTTTTACTTGACAGTCGAGATCGAGATGGACAAGGCACTCGAATTTCGCAAACAGATCAACGCGACGCTCAAAGACGACGAAAAAGTTTCGGTCAACGACATCATCGTCAAAACGGCGGCGGTCGCTTCCTTGAAACATCCTTTTGTCAATTCTTCTTATCGCGGTGACAAAATTCGTTTTTATGAAGACGCCGATGTCGGCGTCGCGGTCGCGATTGACGAAGGTCTGATCACGCCCGTCATTCGCGGCGCGAACAAAAAAGGCATCGCCCAGATCGCCCGTGAGGTTAAGGAACTGGCGGCACGCGCCCGCGACAAAAAACTTGCGCCCGAAGAATATACGGGCGCGACATTCTCGATATCGAACCTCGGAATGTTCGGCATCAAAGAGTTCACGGCAATCATCAACCCGCCCGAAGCGGCGATCTTCGCAATTGGCGGCGCAACTCCGACGGCGGTTGTGCGTGACGGCGAGATCGTCATTCGCAACCTCATGAGCGTCACAATGTCGTGCGATCATCGCGTCATAGACGGCGCGACCGGCGCCAAGTTTTTGCAGACATTCAAACAAATGCTCGAAAACCCGATCCTGATGCTGATGTAATGAAATTTGAAATCGTCGGTCAAATCACCGACATTGAAATCATCGCCGTCGGAAACAGCATTCGCATTTTGTCTTTTCTGCGAAAAAGATTCGGCGGCAGCCGTTGGCGGAAATTGAAGGGCAAAAGCTATGTTAAACTTGTCAATGGCGAAGTCAGATTTGCCGAAGTTCATTGGTTTGAAGCGCACGGCATCGGTAAAAGGTTAATGCGTATCAAAACTTTTCTTGATTGAGATGAATAAATTTACTTCAAATTTTGCGATTTGCATTTCCGCCGACGAAGATTCCCTGCTGACACCGCGCCGCATCTATCAAGTCTTGCCGGATGAAAAGGCGGAACGCTCCGATTACGTCAGAATCGTTGACGACGAAGGCGAAGATTATCTTTATCCGAAAAGCAATTTTATCTTTATGCCCTTTCCAAAAGAAGTTGAAAAAGCATTGCTCAAAACCGTCTGACTTTACAAAGTTTTTCAACAAACTGAAAATCCGATGCTGATGTAATCCCGGCAATCAATCCAAACTTTCAGGCGAAAGATAATATGTGCAAACAAATATCTTTCGCCTTTTTACTTTTAATCCTAAAAATCAAACCGCCAAACCTCGTGTGCAAATTAAACGGGTTAATGTGCAAAACTTTCGGGTGACATTGCAAAACTTTCGGGTTCGTCAGAAAATGTGCGGTATTGAGGCGCAAAAGAATCGGATGCTCTTCAGCGCTAAAAGCAGTAATGTTCCTATTTCTGATGATCGTGCGCTCGGGAACACGGACAATGCGTGTTTTTTGATGAAAACAAAGGTTCGCTTTCTTGACCTTTCGCCAATTTATCTAATTTTTGACACTACCTCAACGAACGAGTAACATGGAGATTAGGAGGGCGGAGTGATTCCAGCCTGCAATTGGTGAGGCAATAAATATCAAATGCCGATCTTAGAAGACAATTGAAATCCTTATGATATGCCCACTATGTAAAACGATTTACCCGGACGATTTCCTGTTTTGTTTGACTGATGGCAACACTCTTGTTGATAACGGCGTCGAGCAGGAAACCGCCCTAAATCCAAACGTCCGATTTTCGACGCCCGGAGTCGTTTTATGTCCGGCTTGCGGATTTAACAGCGAAGCGAATTCGACATTCTGCGAGAATTGCGGCATTGTCGTTCGGCACGAGTCGTCATCACAACCCATCTTTAGCGGCAATGCCGGAGATCTTCCGCCGACCCGGATCGGGTATCCGATTCCGCTGCAGAGCGGTTCGCCGAATGATCAATCTTACGGCGAAACCGTTGGATTTGTGCAGCCCGTGTTTACTCCACCGGTACAACCGGTCGCTGCCGCGCCGCCCCAAAACAAGAATATATTGATCATCACTCTGGCGGCGGTTTCGATCGTATTGTTTGCGGGAATTGTGTATCTTATGAGCGGCGGCGCAGTTAAAACTGACGAAGACCAACGAACCCTGTCGAATAAGGCAAACAGTGCGACCTCAAATTCCGGATCGGTGACTAATACGACTGCCGGGGCGAGCAAGAACAGCGCGAAAATAAGCAACGTTCCTGTTTCTGATGATCCCGCGCCCGAAAACACTGACAATGAAGTGCCGAGTTTTCCCGAAAGGTTTGATCGTGAATACCGGGGCTATTCGAATCGGCCGCTCACTTTGTTGCTAAAAAAGGATGGGTACTCACTTTCGGGAACGGCAAAGACGCCGGGAGACTGGGATGATCTTCAGGGAACGGTCGAGCCGGATGGCACCTTCGATCTGGCCGGTAACAATCGCGGTTATGGCATTACGGGACATTGGCGGGGCCGGATCTCGGCTAATGGAACAATACGCGGAGTCTGGACAGCCACGACCGGAAGACGAGTTAGTTACTCGGCGACAGCTATTCGATGAACTTTTTTAGAGTAATCAAAAGCGTACGGGAGTCGGAACTGAATGCCTCGGCATATTTCGGGGCCGGAGATGTCCGATAGGAATGCGATCATCTTTTCAATCGGCGATTGGTCAGGTCGAGAAATTCGCGCACCTGATTCCCCCAAAATACCCAATCATGCCCACCACGACCGGTACGATAGTCGTGCGATACTTTCTTTTCAGTCAGTATCTTATTAAACTCGCTATTCCCTTCGAGCATGGAATCCTCTGTTCCGCACGACAGATAGATATAAGGCAGGCCGTTTAACTTTTCAGGAGTCAGTTCACGGGCAAGCTTGAAAACATCGTTCGCCTTGCGCGCCTCGCTGTTTATCGGTCCAAACACTTTATCAATACTACTTCCGATTAACTTATTACCGCCGACTTTCTCACTCCATTTTTCGACCCTCAGCGCACCGCTAAAGCTGCCGATTATCGAGAACATATTAGGGAATTTTAATCCGAACTTGAGCGAGCCGTATCCTCCCATTGAAAGTCCGGCAATGACACGATGTTGGCGGTCGGCAAGCGTCCGGAAGCGATTGTCGATCTCGGGTATCAATTCCCTGATGATGTAGCTTTCATATTTGTCGTTTGAAGCCGCCGGGCTATCTGAATACCAACCGTTGTCGCCCTCCGGAGTGACTATTATGAACTTGTAGTTCGCGGCAAGCTGAACAAGGTTCGTGCGGTCGGTCCAGTCGTTAAAATGGCCGGTCAGCCCGTGCAGAAGGTAGATGACCGCGTATCGCTCCGCTGCATTATTGTTGTAATCAACCGGAAGCACAACGCGGTACGGCATTTCACGCCCCATCAGCTTGCTGGCAAGTTTCAGCGATTCATTATTAGCGGGCGGATTGGTTTCGGATGTTTTCGCGCCTGGCCGGTTGTAGTTTATGCGGACATCGGTGTTAATGGCAGGCGGAGTCTCAGGCGGCCGGGATGTTTGTCGGTTGGAATAATCGAGACAGGCCAACATCGTCAGCAACAAGCCTAAATTCAGACCTGTCAGCAAGTATGACACTAATGTTCGCCGTTTTTTCGTTCTTATTTTCATCTATGTTATTCAACGAAAGAAAACTAAGCCGCCTGCGTCCAATGATCAATCAAGATAGCTGCTTTGATCATAAATGGCACTTGAACCTATAAACATACTCTAATAAAACCAAAGAACAAAAGCCAAAGTCCCGAACAATTATGAAGTTTTCATCAAATACTTTGCCCGAAAGTAAGTAAATTGTTGTCAGGGTCAAGTAAAGAAAATTCTTTTTGTTGCCAAGGTTTCATTTGCAAATGTCCGGCTTCGGGCATACTTAATTTTTTGTCCAAAGCCAACCTGTACAATTCGTCTATATCATCAGTTCGAATATATATCTGTCCGTAATTTTCTTTTGGGTCAAGTTCTTTAAACTCAAAAAAGTGAATTTGAACACTGTCTTTTTGCACCATCAGATAGCCATCGAAATCAGCGCTGCCAAATTCCTGAAATTCTAATTTGTTTAAATAAAAGTCCCTTGTCACGGCTTTATTACGCATCGGCAGTTTTGGATTGATGTCTGTAAGCATATTTATTTAAAGTTTAATATGAGTCAAATGTAAAAACAACTAATTACTCTGTAAATTAAGTTTCTTTATTATTTGAAATCTCAAATCTGAAATCTCAAATAATAATTGCAAGGCGAAAATCAATTGTTGGCCAAGTCAAAAATATCAAGAAATGTATTGGACATTATTGGAAATAAAACAAATTTCCAATCGCCGAAGGTGACAAATTTAATAGCGGCGGGTCGAGGCGAGAGCGACACCCACCGAAATTGATCGAAAAGATGTTGAGACGCTGAAAACGTCGCATATCTGCTTTCAGCGTCAGAATATTTGCGTGTCGCTGACGGCGAGTGTCAATCGCTCAGGCTCATTTTACCCGCCGCTATAAAATTAGTCGCTTTCAGCGACGGGAATCGAAAGAATTCTATCAAAATAGTTATTTCCAATAATGTCTAATTTACACAGTACTAAGCAGGTCAGCATATATTCTGTGACATAATGACATTGCGGAAACACGCACAAAGTAAGTGTGTTTCGCGCCCTTACGAGCGTAGCGGGCTTGCGGCATTATGTTACAAAACTTTT
>JANPDZ010000524.1:0-5156 GCA_031431735.1 Acidobacteriota bacterium
CCGAAAGACGATTACCGCATTTTGATAACCACCGACGCTTTGGCGGAAGGTGTTTCGCTTCACCGTTCAAATGTCGTTATCAATTACGATATTCCCTGGAATCCGACACGAATGATGCAGAGAGTCGGACGCATCAACCGCGTTGACACGAAATTTGAGCAAGTCTTTACCTACAACTTTTTGCCGTCGAAAGAAGGCGAAGACGCAATAGGTTTACAAGCTGCCGCCGAAGCAAAAATCGAAGCCTTCATCGAAATGCTTGGCAATGATGCCCGACTTTTAACCGAAAATGAGGAAATTAAATCCTTTAGTCTTTTTGCCCAAATCACTTCAAAAGCGACGATCACAGGCGAATCCGAAGAAGACGAAACGAGCGAACTACGTTTCTTGCAAATCATCCGTGACATTCAGCAACACAATAAAGAACTTTTTGCCCAAATAAGAAACTTGCCGCGAAAAGCCCGCGCCGCCAAAGATTCACAGACACATAAAGATTCACTTTTGACATATTTCCGAATTGGCAAACTCGATAAATTCTATCTGGCAGACAAGAAAAATTCGATTGCTCAAGAGATTGACTTTCTCGAAGCGGTCAATCTTTTGGAAACCGACATCAAAGAAAAAAGTTCAGTTGGCAAAGACTTTTTTGCGCTTTTGGAAAAAAATCAAAACGCTCTTGCTCATTCGATACAGTCCGATGAAGAAACAAACTACGCGCCGACTTCAAGCCGTGATGTTATAACCAAACTTCGTCGAAGACTTCTAATCTTCAAGCCGGAACAAATGCAGGATTTTACCGACACGGAAGAAAAATTTTGGCAAGACACGATTCAATCCTTGCAGGTCGGGGCAGTTGCCCGAAAGACTATTACGCGAACGTGGAAG
Source organism: Acidobacteriota bacterium (assembly GCA_031431735.1). Lineage (GTDB taxonomy): Bacteria > Acidobacteriota > Blastocatellia > Pyrinomonadales > Pyrinomonadaceae > JAFDVJ01. The sequence goes on from JANPDZ010000524.1 coordinate 886, forward strand.
GCAATTGAAAAAATCGGCGATGCTCGCGGCGTTTTGGAAGTTTTGAAGAAAAATCTGTCGTTTAATGGTTTTGTCGTGGAAGAAACAACGAAAGCCGAAAAACAAATAAAACTTCGGGAAGTTATTTTGTCTGAGTATTTTCTTTAATTCGTTCTGAGTTCAAACTTTAGTTTGCGCCCGCCGCGCTTCGCTGGCGGGCTGGCACGCTGAAGCGTGAACTCAGAACGCGAAACTAAAAATCTATGAATCAAGAACAAGCCCGCCAATTGGTTGATACAACATTCAGAAGCGATTTTGATCGGGCAAAGTTTGTCGAATTTATCGGTGAATTGCTTCGTGACGATTTGAACACAACGGAAAACTTTGCACCCTTACAAACAGATGTTCAAGGTGATTTCCGATACAAACATCACGAACGCATTGAATCTTTTGAGAAAATCGGAAGCTATACCGATTCGCTTGATGTTTTGATTGTAAGACTTCACCGAGGAGTTACACTTCAACGCGGACGCACATCATTGCGCGAATTTTCCGCCGATTATCTTGTTAAAGGACAAGGTTTGGGTAAATCCGGTGTTCTAGCCGCTTTTTATTCCGAAGGCGATGACACTTGGCGTTTCTCTTATGTCAAAGTTGATGTTTCATTAGTTTTTGAAAATGAACGTATCAAAGAAGCGCATCAAAAAAGTGAAGCAAAGCGTTTTTCATTTCTGGTTGGCAGAAATGAGCGAACACATACCGCGCAGACACAATTCCATCCACTTTTAACAAGTGAAAATTCGCCAACTGTTGAAGAAATTGAAAAGGCTTTTAGTATCGAAGTCGTTACCGATGCGTTCTTTGAAGGTTACAAAGTGGTTTTTGAAAATGTCGAATTTATGCTAACGCGAAGCATTCCCGACACAAAATCAAATGATAAAGAAGCGCAAGAAAAACGCCGACTTTTCACGCAACGCCTTTTCAATCGCTTAATGTTTATTTACTTTTTACAGAAAAAAGGTTGGCTTTCATTTGATAATGACACGGATTATTTGCGCCGTCTTTATAACGAAGCCGAAGCAAACAGCGAGAATTTTCTCAATGACAGATTATTTTGGCTTTTCTTTTCCGGTTTGGGCGCGAATGAAAATATAGATTTACACAATGCAAAATTACTTAAAGCCAAACGTGGCGATGTTCCATATCTTAATGGTGGCTTGTTTGAAAAAGATGAAGACGGTTTTGACGAACGCGGAAAAATCCTAATTGAAAATGCTTTTTTCAATGAAATTCTAAATTTATTTGAGCTTTACAATTTCACGGTTGACGAATCAACCCCGTTAGATGTTGAACTTGCGGTTGACCCGGAAATGCTTGGTAAAGTGTTTGAAGAACTCGTTACAGGCAGACACGATTCAGGCAGTTATTACACGCCGCGCCAAGTTGTTCAATTTATGTGCCGCGAATCACTGAAAAACTATCTTGCGGAAACCACTGTCAGCGCGGAGAAAATCAAAAGTTTGGTTGACGATTATTCGGTTGATGACATTACGCTTAACGAAGCGCGAAAACTTCTTCAACATCTCGAAAATGTCAAAATTGTTGACCCGGCTTGCGGTTCGGGCGCGTATCTTTTGGGAACTTTGCAGGAACTCAAAAACTTAACTGCGTTGCTCGATACCAGAAGCGGAAACAATCCGGTTGAGATTTACGACCGCAAACTAAAAATCATTCAAAACAATCTTTACGGTGTTGATATAGACGCTTTTGCCGTGCAAATTGCGCGTCTTCGTTTGTGGCTGAGTTTAGCGGTTGATTTTACGGGCGAGAAACCTGCGCCTTTGCCGAATCTCGATTTCAAAATTGAACAAGGCGATAGTTTGACCGCACCGAATCCGCAAAAAGCGAATTTAAGCGCAATGCAAACCGAAATTGATAAATACAAAAAAGCCAAAGCCGCTTATTTCAAAGCCTCGCTCGAACATCCGCACGATGTCGAATACAAAAAGAATTTGCTCACGGAAATCAAAACGCTTCACGACCAAATCGCTTTTTGGGTTCATTCAAACCGCAACGCGAAAACCTCAGCAGATGCTTTTGATTGGGCAATCGAATTTGCCGAAGTCTTTTCGCCGAAAGTAGTAACTTGGCGGATTGACGGCACACGCGAACTTATTGACGGTTTTGAAATACAGCCGAAATTACTCGAATCCACGCCCGTTGAATCAACTACACGGGAAGGCGGTTTTGATATTGTTTTGGCAAATCCGCCGTATGGTGCGAAAGTTGCCGATAACGTGCGCGATTTGTATTTTGACCGACGCACGGAAGGCTCGCAATCGAAAGACACTTACGGGCTGTTTATGGCTCGCGGTCTGCAAATGCTTCGACCAAACGGAGTTATGAGTTACATCGTTTCCGATACTTGGCGGACAATCAAAACTCACAAACCTTTGCGGCAACGCCTTGTGGAAACTTGCACAGTCAAGCATTTTCTTGATTTGCCAACTTGGATTTTCAAAGCTACCGTCAACACTTGCATTTTGACGGTAGCTAAACAAAACGCGCCGGGAAATCATAATGTTATTGCAGGTGATTTGCGAAATTTGCCGAATAAAAACTGGCAAATGTTGGAAGAAAATTTGAAAGTTGTCGCTGAACACGGATTTGACGCGCAGACGCTTGAATATGCACGTTACACTTACGCGCAAAGTCTGATTTCGACTTACGACAATCGTTCTTTTTTCGTTGCTTCGCCCGAACTTTACAGGTTAATGAGCGATGCACGTTTTACAAAACTCGAAACGATTGCAGAAGTCAAACAAGGTTTGGCAACCGCCGACAATCAGTATTATTTGCGAAAACGTGAAGGCGTTCGCGGAAGCTATGAGATTTTAGATGAAAGGAAACTTTTGCGCGATGAAGAAATCGCTAATTTGACTGAAGATGAAAAGCGGAATGGTATTGAACCAAACAATTATGGCGGCAGGCACTTTGTTCCTTACGATAAAGGCGGCGAAAGCAATGCAAGCGGCGGTTGGCTCCCGAATTATTATGTTCCGACAGGTTATTTTATAGATTGGTCAAAAAATGCCGTTAATCGTTTGGAAACAGCGACAATTGCTGATGTAAAACGACGCAAAGGTGAAATAGGTAAAATTAAAGCCAGTGATGAAACAACTAAAGCCGCAGTTATTCGTAGTCCATTAAAATATTTTAAAGAAGGTGTTACTTTTTCAAGAACAGGAGTTTATGCCCCGACTTTTAGGTTGAACTGTTCAAGTGTTTTTGATACCGAAGGGTCTGCTATCTTCTCGGAAAACATAACTTCCCGCTCATTACTTGGATTATTAATTTCACTCTTGTTTCGTTACAAGATAAAAGGGTTTATTGACCATACCGTTCACGCACAAGTTGACGACTTAAAAGAAGTAATGATCTTGGAGTTGCCCGAAGCTAAGGAAAATCAACTACTTTCTTTAGTCGAAAAAATCATTGAAAATCAAAAATTGGATTTAGAATATCCGTATCATTTGCACGAACAGAAAGAGATTGACGCACTTGTTTATGAACTTTATGGTTTAACGGCGGAACAGATTCGGGAAATCGAAATTTGGTATTGTCGGCGTTATCAGCGTCTGGCAGAAGCACAAGGCTTCACGGCAGAAGTGCAGGAAAAACACAAAGATTTTCTCGCTCATTGCGCCTTACTTCTCTCAAAACCGCCAAGCTATTGGACATCGCATCCGATTAAACAATTGATAGCCGAAGGTGAAGGTCAAAATTTAGACTTCAAAGAGTTTTACGGCGTTGATAAATTCGGAGCAACAACAAACGACCCTGCCAAATCAACATTAAAAACAATTTCATCTTTTATCAATGCTGAGGGCGGAACAGTTTTGATTGGCGTTAATAAAATCGGCGAGATAAAAGGCATTCAACCCGACTTGAATATTTTGCCCAATCAAAACAAAGACGAATTTGAGCAAAAAATTAGAAATACGATTACAAGCCGTTTCAATCCTTCACCGACAGGTTTAATCAAAATTACTTTTCACGATTTACCCGAAGGAACTGTCTGTCGAATTGATGTCAAAGAATCGAAAACGCCAACTTATTTCGACAATAAACTTAAAGTCCGCAATGGCAACCTAACCGAAGAAAAAACCGGACACGAATTAACAATGTGGATTCAAGAGAGAACTTCATAAAATCAGGAATTATGCCCGAACAGCAAAACATCGAATATAAACAAAGTTGGCACGACGATTATCTGAAATGGATCAGCGGCT
>JANPDZ010000525.1:0-2032 GCA_031431735.1 Acidobacteriota bacterium
CACGAAGGCAAAGCCCGATTTCTCGGTTTTTATTCGTTTGAAACAAACAGTTACACAAAAATAGCCGGAAACAACGAATTTATCCCGTCGTGGCTGCCAGACAGCCGCCGCCTTGTTTATGGTTTCGACAATAAAATCGTCGTCGCCGACATCGAAACCCGCAAAATCAGCGAACTCGTAACGAGTCCGACCGAACAGCTTCGCAGTCCATTCGTCAACCGCGACGGGAAATTGCTTTATTACTCCGCGCAAACGAGCGAATCGGACATTTGGCTTTTGGACATTTCGCAAAATCAATAATTTTACGATCTCAAAGAGCCGAAATCCGACATTGCACCCACGGAATCCGGTTGTCATTTTCCGGTTAATTCCGACAAACGGCTTCGTAAAGCATTTCGATCAAGCGTCGCATCGCCGGTGGCGCGCCGAATCGGCTGCGTTTTTTCACCGTAAAATTTAACCAACGAGTTTTTTCCATAAACGGTGCCGCCCGTGCCTAACGTTTTGGCGAGCGCATACATCAGAGAGAAACTCTTGTTTTCTTCGTCATTTGCCCCGAACAAATGGATTTTATTGACCTTTCCTGCTAATTTTAGAAACGAAATGCCGGCATTGCCCAGCAAATTCCCGTCCGCATCCAACTGTAAACTGCGGTCGCCTGACGAATCAAAATTGACTCCCGCACCGACGCTTTGGTAATTTTCGGCACCATCGACGGCAAAAAGATCTCGCTTTTGTATTTTTCGTCCTTGGTTGCGCCCAAAACTTTCTCGACCATATCTGAGACACTGCTCACTTGAAACGTTTTATCGTAAACCAATCCCATAATTCCCCATTGATTGCTGTCGTAAATATAAATTGTTGCCATCGTTATTACCTCCTTTTAGCCTTAAAATACACCTGTCGTCATTGCCCATTCTTCCAGAAATGGAGTCGGATTCAGCAAATCGGCGCGGCGTTTAAATTTTGCGCCTTCCACAAAATCATATTTTTTGTTCCAGGTTTGGGTTAATGTTCCGCTTCCCGTCCCTTTATACATTTCAAAATGGAGCATCGAACTGCCGCCGTTTAATTGTCCGACATTGGCGATATGTTGTCCTTCATACACAGGCTGTCCGGCTTCCACGCCGGCGGCTAATTCTTTATCAATCTCGCCGTAGCGAACCGTAAAAAATATATGGTCAATTTGTAATTCGTAAGTTCCCGAATAAAAATAAACTTTTCGCAGAACCGTTCCGCCCGCGACGGCATAAATCGGCGTTCCCGCCGAAACAATCAAATCACAACCTGCATGCTGGCGTTCGCCGCCGTCGCGCGATGCGCCGAACCAACGCTTTCCGCTTCCCTTATAAAATCCGTATTTCGGTAATAAACTCAATGGAAATCTTGCCATAATTCTAAAACTCTCCTTAAATTCTTAGTAAAATCACTGCCCCGATCTTTTAATTGAACTCTTCAATCAATCTTCCGGCTCAAATAATGAAACCCATCCCAAAGCCCCTGAGACTCCCGCGCCGCCCGTTCCTAAAACCAATCCGCTATACGCGACAACGGCACTGCAAGAAGCAATCACAATCGCCGGAGCAAGTCCGCCTGCCATTCCGCCCGAAGCCGCAAACGCCGCCCAACTTGCGACTATTCCTAAACCGACATCTAAGAATATGACCGAACCCGTTGCGCCGGCACCAAACAATGAGATGCCGGTGCCTTGATAAATCAAACACGCGCCGGTTAAATCATCGGCATCAGGAGTTTCGCTTTCGAGGCTGTTTGCATATACAATTCCGGTGCTAAACATATCTTTGGTTGCAAAATCCAAACTAATGGCTAACCCGATTCCGAGACTTGCGCCTGCCGATATGTAATCAAATTGATATTGGCTGCCTGACGAATCATCAAGAAAAAGACTGCCCGACGAAGCCGTGACGGAAATTAAATTTAATCCGGCACTAATATCAGCCCCTTCTGAGGTTGAGAATTTCCACCCCGAATCAACAAATAACGGACTTGACATAAATAGCGACACTCCTTT
>JANPDZ010000526.1:0-4344 GCA_031431735.1 Acidobacteriota bacterium
CAACCAAACACCAAACCCCAAACACCTAATCAGCTACGTTTTAACACATTACTGAGTGGTATAGAAATTGCTTTGATGCGAAATAAAGAAAATTTGCCCGCTCAGTAATGGTTTGTTTAATTTGACTCACTCTTTTAGCGCGACAATCAACAAACTAAAGTTTGTTGGACAATGTTTCAATCAGCAAATCAATTTCTTCTTTCTTCACACAGAGCGGCGGAAGCAATCGTAAGACTTTCGGATTGCTCGAAGTTCCGGTAATAATATGTCTTTCCAATAATTTAGCGTGAATCTGCTGGCAGTTTTCGGCAAATTCGATCCCGATCAATCCGCCTTTGCCGTGAACGGCGACGACTTCTTCAATTTCTTTTAATTGTTCCCGCAAATAGGTTTCGATTTCGGCAATATTCGTACGCATATTGTCGTTTTCGATTGCTTCAATCGTTGAAACGACCGCCGCCATCGCGATCATTCCGCCGCCGAATGTTGTTCCTAAATCGTTTGTTTTTATATGCAAAGCTATTTTTTCATTGACCAGACACGCTCCGACCGGAATGCCGCTTCCCAAAGATTTAGCGAGCGTGATAATATCGGCTTCCACATTCCCGGCTAGATCAGAACCCGAAAAAAACCAGTTTCCGGTGCGTCCGATTCCGGTTTGGACTTCGTCAAAGATCAGGCAGATACGGTGTTCATCGCAAATTTCACGCAATCCGCGAAAGAATTCGGGCGCGGCTTCAGTGACGCCCGCCATTGATTGAATCGGTTCGAGCATTATCGCCGCTGTTTCCTTGTCAGCAAGTTGACGGACAGATTCGAGATTGCCGAACTCCGCGCAAACGTGATTAGGCACATTTGGTTTACCTAAAATTCGATAATTCCCTAAAAATGTTGCCGAGATCGAATCTGCTGTGCGTCCGTGAAAACCGCCCGAAAATGTAATGACTTTTTCCCGACCGGTCGCAAACCGCGCCATTCGCATTGCATTTTCGTTCGCTTCGGTGCCCGAATTGCAGAAAAAGGCTTTCGTGATGGATTGAGGCGCGATTGAAACGAGTTTTTCCGCTGCCCGCGCGCGAATCTCCGAATAAACGAGATTTGAATAAAACAAAACCTTTGCGGCTTGTTTCTGAATTGCCGCGACAACGTGCGGATGCGCGTGTCCGGTCGCGCAAACCGCGTGTCCGCCGTAAAGATCAAGATATTTCTCGCCGTCGCTTGTTTCCACCCAACAGCCTTTGCCGGTTTCGACCGCAATCTTCATTTTCGTGTAGGTCGCAACCTGAAATTGTTCTTCTAATTGTTCGATTTCTTCAAATTTCATGATTTTTCTTAACGCAAAGAAGCAAAGTCGCAAAGGCACAATAAAACATTCAAAAAAACTTCGCGTCTTTGCGTCTCTGCGTCTTTGCGTTAAATATTCTTCTGCATAATCCAATCAATCTGCGGATCGCTTCCGAGTTGAAAGACGTGTTCGCCGCATTTCTCGAAGCCGAATTTACGGTAAAACGCCTGCGCTCTGAAATTGAATTCCCAAACTCCGAGCCAGATTGTATCGCGTTTCTGTTCTTCGGCGATTTTGAAAAGCGCGAGCATCAACGATTTGCCGACGCCTTTGCCGATAAATTTATCGAGCGCGTAAAGCCTGCATAGTTCAAGTGTATTTTCGCCGGTGATACCTTCTTCGCGGGCATCGAATTTGATCTTTGCGTAACCGGCAATTTCTGTTTCAAGTTCGGCGATCAGATACAATGTCTTTTCATCACGCAGATCAGCCGCAATCGTTTGAGGCGAAAATGCTTCATCCATATAGACTTTCATATCGTCGGGATGATTTGCAGGATGATCGGCAAAGGCTTCGTCAAACGATTGCCAACCGATTTTCGCAAGTATTTCCGCATCTTCTATGGTTGCCAAACGGATTTCAATTATTTTGTTCATAAATTAATTTGAAAACTCAAGCGCGTCGTTATAATTCAGCACGGCTTCCACGTTGTTTTGCAAAGCGGTTTGAAATGTGTCGTTAAATTCTTCGTCATTGTCCTGAAAATTCAGCAAAACTTGCGCTTCGTTGAGCAAGCCTTTTGCCTCTGATTCAGTCGCCGGTCGTCTTACGGAAACGGCTTCGTCAATCAATGCAATAAGCGACGAAAGTTTACGAAGCCACGCAAAATACGGGTCATCAACGACAAGTTGAAAATATTGACCAATGCTGGCGATCTTGCCGTTGATAGCTTCGTAATCTACTTTCGCGGCATCAAGCAATGTTTTATGAAGCCTCAGCATTGCCTTGCTCAAACTTTTCAGATTGGCGCGTGTTTCATCGGTTAATTTGTCGTGTTCGTGTTCAAATTCAATACTCATAAATCTATTCTCAGTAAATCCAAATTTGTAAAAAAGCCTGTGCTGATAACGTTTTAAAGTTATTTGAGGTTGCTTGGATTTTCGGCTGAAACCCTTGGAATAATGGATAATTGATAATTGGTAATGGATAAATATGCTTGACGGACAACCGAATTTATCAATTACCAATTATCAATTATCCATTACTTCAGCAGTTTCTTTCGATAATTGTCTGAATTTTGGATCTACTGATTCTAGTCTAAAAGAATTTGCCCCCGCGCATACACGAAAGAAACGAAAAATAATACAAAACAAAAAAATTTTTATTTTCGTTCTTTTCGTGTATGCGCGGGGGCAAAATATCTTATGGATTTGTCCCGATCAGCATCAATCCGGTTGTTTCTTCCAGTCCGAACCTCAGATTCATATTTTGGACGGCTTGTCCGGCCGCGCCTTTGACGAGATTATCAATTGCCGAAAAAACAACGATTTGCTTGCCGTGTGAATGGATTGCAATATCGCAAAAGTTTGTGGTTTTTACCCAATTTATATCGGGCGACCCTTCGACAATTCGGACAAAGAAAGCGTCTTTGTAAAAATCTGTGTAAATTCTCTTCAATTCTTCGCTTGAAATTTCTTCCTCAGTTTCCAGATAACAAGATGCGAAAATTCCGCGAGAAACGGGCAAGCTATGTGTCATAAAAATAAATTCATTTTCAAACTCACCGACTTCTCTTAGATGTTGTTCGATCTCCGGCACGTGCTGATGAGTAAAAGGCTTGTAAGCGTAAAACGAATTCACACGCTGCGGATGATGCGTGTTCGCCGCCGCTTTTGCGCCTGAACCGCTTGAACCCGTTTTCGCGTCCACAATGATCTTGCCTGTCAGCTGTCCGACAAACTTCAGTTTGTCGCTTTCGTTTAAGTTTGGATCGCCTGGTTTAGAAGTTTCAATAAACTGAAGTTTGTTGGACAATCGAGCAACCATCGGCGCAAGCGCGAGAAGCGTCGCTGTCGCAAAACAGCCCGGGTTAGCGATGTAATTTGCCTGTTTTATCTGTTCGCGGTTTGTTTCGGTCAGACCATAAACGAATTCTTTTTGTAAATCGGGCGCGGTGTGTTCGAGTTTGTAAAATTGCTTGAAAATATCTGCATCATTGATGCGGAAATCGCCCGACAGATCAATGACTTTTACATTTGCGGGAAGATTCGGAATCAAACTCAACGCCTGACCGTGCGGCAGCGCGAAAAACGCGACATCAATATCTTTTAATTCGGATAAATCCGACGGCGCAATTTCAAATTTCAGATTACAAATTCCAAACAGATTCTTATGCACCTCGCCGACCGCTTTGCCAGCGTGTTCGTTCGCCGTCACCAAAACGATTTCCGCGTTCGGATGAAACAACAGAATCCGCAAAAGTTCGCTTCCCCCATAGCCCGAACCGCCGAAGATGGCAATTTTTATCTTTTTGTTCATTTTTCAGTTTCCCAAAGTCGTCCTTTTCGCTTTACCAGACAATTATAACAAGCGTAATTGTTTAGGTCTTGGATTTTATGAATTGGAAGGTTCAGCTTATGGTTTTTGAAAAATAAATACCACAATAAAAATAAGAAATGCCATTGCTGGGAGCGCAGGCATCCTTTCCTGCTGAACGCTGAGCGTTCAAACAGACTCGTCGTAAATTCAACTTAAATTCTATACGAACGCTTTTACGCCGCGATACGCGACGTAGCAGGCAAGGATGCCTGCGCTCCCAGCGAAGACAACCTTTATTTATTACCGGATTTATTTTCAAAGACCATAAGCTGAACCTTCCAATTCAAAAATCATTTATTTTTCTAATTCTACTCAATGACCTAAGTAAAAGAAATTTAATAACCTACCCCATTAAATTTTTTATTACCAAAATGCCAAATCCGCTAAGTTTAGAAGTTAATATAAAACTCTTATCAACTTTGGTTCGCGCTTTCTTGGTGGCAAAATCTAATTTTCGAGAA
>JANPDZ010000527.1:0-1504 GCA_031431735.1 Acidobacteriota bacterium
TTTTGGAATGTCTGCACTCGTCCCGCCGATAAAAACGGTTTAGGTTTTACGATTGCTCGAACCGATTCCGAACTCTCAAAAATCGAACAAGTTTTCGATCTTTTGTCCGACACCGAAGAAGTTTATCGAAACTGGCGCGAACTCGTTGTTAATCATTCGGTTTCGGGCATTCAAGTCCACGACGCAAAAATCGCCGCCGCCATGAAAGCGCACAAAATCCAAAATCTGCTGACCTTCAACGCCAAAGATTTCAAACGCTACACCGACATCAAAGCCATTGAGCCGAAAGATGTTTAAATCTCAAAGTCCGTATCTTAAATTTTGTTCTAAACGCTCAAGCCAAGTTTCGCTGTGATTTATAACTTTTATTTGGTCAGAATATTTTGTTCTTGCTTCCCATTTAGTCGCTTTAGCAATTTCTTGCCAAGTAGATTTACCTCGTTTGATTATGTAAATTGCGTTTCCGTAAATTGGGCATTCAAGCATGACGTTGTTTGTCCAATCAAAACAATAAACAATAGACCTTATGCTGAATAAGAAATGCAATAGCCAATAAAAACAACAAGATAGAATTCGAGATTAAGCATATTTAATCCAATTTGATGAAAAAAGCGCGTAAGTAAAGTAATTTCACAAAAGTAGCTCTGAACTACTTTTTAGAGAACTTATATTACTTTGGTATTATTCAGCATAAGGTCTAATATATCCTTCAAATTCATCATTTCCAACAAAACATTTATTTGGTTTCAGAAACTTTTCAATTTTATGAAAACGCGTTTCATCAATAGATTTATTTTTCCATTTTTTTGTTGAACTTAAATATCTGAAATGTTTTATTACTTCTTTGAAAAGCCATTCTCCTTCGGGAAGCAAAGTCCATGGAAACTTTTCGATACTCAACTTTATATCGCTTCGGAGGTTTGTTAGAAGCGGTTTTTCAACCAGAGTCCTTGCGGTTTCTTGTGATTGCTTTTTGTCTTCAACAAATGATTGTTTATTTCGCTTAGGACATTTTTGGCTGATGTGTAACTTGTAGTTTTCACTTTTCAAAGAAACTAAACAATATGGACAGCTTTTACTTTTTTTGGAAACATTAGACTGCTTAAATTCACGAATTGCCTTATTGATTTCCAAATTATGCAAGCTTTTATTTATTGGGGAAACATTAGACTGCTTAAATTGATCAGTTATTTCAGAATTCTTCGATTTTTTAGTTTTATAGTAAATATATAATCGAAATTTGTCTGCACTAACTTTATCAATATAATCCCACGGTGAAAAATTACCTACATTTTCTAATGCAAGTATGTTAGTAATAATTGTTGGAGAGATTCGTTTTAATTCTTTTGCTAGTTGGTAAATCCTCGACTTTAGATAAATTTTCGGTTTCAGGCAAAACTGTAAGTGTCCTAAACATTGAATTTATGACAATCAAGAGAAAAAACTGGGAATTAAATGAGGGTAGTGGTCAAATTTACCACCCCAACTACCTGCATTTAATTCA
>JANPDZ010000528.1:0-8454 GCA_031431735.1 Acidobacteriota bacterium
GAAACGCCTTGGCGACTAAAACCGTTTATATCCGATACGAAGAAGCGGTTTTGATTCATTTTTCTTTGATGCGTGCGCTCGGTGAAACTCGTTACGGAGTTGATTTTCGGGATTTGGTCGAATCGGCTCTGGCGCGTCCGCGAAACACCGCTCCAAAATTTTAAGACAACAAAAACAAATTCTTGATTCTTAAATTTCTGTAATAGCAAATGTTGGAAAATAGCGATGAAGTTTTATATAGTCTTCTATCTTATCTGCTTCAATAGGTATTTTCTTAGCTTCTTTTCTATCTGAATGAACAATTTTTTCTAATGCGTGAATTTCTCTAAATGTAAGCAACGGTGGATTTATGTAATAAGATTCTGTTCCCGAACGGTAGAATTCAAAATGATCAAAGGCACAACTTTCCAAGCGATTTAAGTCTTTTTCTTGAAAAACAACACCTCCAAATGTAGCCATCCTTGCTCCATCTTTATATCGAAAATTATACAACTGTTGGTATCTAAATTTGTTGGTGTCATCAGCAATTACTCCATTTCTAATCTTTAATGTTTCTTCAATTTCATTTGTAAAAATATCTCTACAAATGTCAGCAGTGTTCCAACCATTCATATCAGCTTCTTTTTTTACATAATTTGGAACCCTATTTTCACCAACCATTGTTTTTAACCCTGAAATCATTTTTTGTTCGGGGTCATCTTCCTTTTTAGCTTTATAAAATCTTGGTTCAGCATTAACAGAAATAATTAAAAGGCTTCCTGATGTCATTTGCGAAGATACAAGTGAAATATCCTTTAAAACTTCATCGTTAAGACCACATACATAATCTAACCAAAGAACTGTTTTGTTTTTCCAGTTTAAGGTTGGGAGTATCATGTTTGAGTGTCCAAATTTTAAATCAATACAATTCAATGGACGATTGAACTCGAATCTTTTTTGTAAATGTGCATCTTTTTCTATTGAAATCATTTTGTCAAAACCTAATGCTTTATGAAACAAAATAAAATCATTAAACCAAATTGCCCCAAATCCAATATATTGAAATGAACTTGGTTTGCCAAATGTAAATAGCCTACTAATAGCTTCAGCTAACATTTTGCGTTCAATACTTTTTGCAGGACGAAGCCGATAATCAAAATCTTCCATTAAGGCTCATCCTCCGAATTCATAAAGTAGTCAAATGTTAGTTTTCCAACAGATTCGTTTGTATTTGAATCTTCGCCTCTCTCTTTTAATAGTTTCTTTGCTCTTTCAATTTCTTTTTTAGGCTTTTTGTAAGAAATAGTTTGCATAGGTTCGATAACTTTTGGTTTTGGTGGAGTAAACTTGAAAGAAGAATTTCGGACATTTCCAAGTTCTAAAACACTAGCCGAAGCAGCATTGCTTATCATTTCAGTAAGAGGCTTATCTTCAGTATCATTTTCTTTATCAAGTTGATTTAGAAAATCTATCACTTGTCGTAAAGCTAAAATCATTTCTAACCTAACAGCCTGATAAACTTCTGAATTTTCATTGATTCCATCTTTTTTCGTGTTCCAAGGCAACTCGAAGGCGTTTGACGATTCAAAATAAACGTATCCCCGGAAGCGATCAAATTGAGTGTGTGATTTGGGAACAGAAACTTCATTAGTGGCTGATCCCCAACCAGTAAGTCTATTTTTGTCAGCTTTTACAACTTGGCGACTATTACAATAAACATACCACCCAAAATTTTCTTTGCTTTTAGTCGAAATGCCCGCGTAAATTTTTGCTTCCACTTTATTCGTAGTTTTTCCAATAGTAACTTTTTTATAAAAAGGTTTTATATCTTTTGAAGTTAATAATTCGTCTTTGTGTCCGCTAAGTTCTACATCGTTAATTTTAATTCTCAAACCGTTCCTTAATGCTTCCGAATCAATACTTTCAATTTTGACTTTTAGACGATTTATAAAACTATTGCTATGAAAATCATCGGAAACATTAGAATGAAGACTATTAACTTTTATCTTAGTTCCACAATTTTCGATTGGATTATTCTGATTTGGTTCATACTTTTTAAACTCAAACTCCCATTCTTTTTTTGCTTTCCAATTAACTACATCAACTTCCATTTCAAAACTTGAATGTCGCGAAACGGAGTCAATAGAGAAATTATTTCCTATTCTGAATAATGACCGCTTCATTCCAACGCCGAATTGTCCAATCGGTAGATCGGGAGAAAAATCTGCTGGATTTGTGGCATCTCTACCAAATCTGAAGGCATAATTTTGGGCAATTTCGATAGGTATTCCACCGCAATTATCTTCAATGGAAAACGAAGTTTTATCAAATTTCACAAAAATATGAAAAGCAGAGAAATCCTCGCCATTACTAAGTTTTTTCACACCATCAATTGAGTTATCAATCAATTCTGCAATGGCATCAACTAAAGCAATATCTCTAACCAAAACTGCAACAAAAAAATCTTTCGTCGGAGAAGCATCTATTTTTGGAATTTCAGGAATCATGTTTTTCTAAGGACAAATCTTGACAAGAATAAATGCCTAATGAGTCGAAATTTTGTCAAAAATTATTTTTAAGAGTTTTTCCGCCAACAAGGGACTAACACTATTGCCAATTTGTCGAAAACTGTGCCACTTTGTTCGATGAAAGACAAACCAATCTGGAAAGCCTTGCAGACGTGCAGCTTCTCTTGGGGTTATTACTCGAGGCAAATCAAAATGTATCGGTCGGATAGCTTGATAGCTACCTTTATCACTGGCAGTTCCGGCACGAATTGTCGGGCAAAATCCATCAGGCTTTAATCTAGGCGATCTAAGTATTTTATCTATTCCACCTTGCTCAACCAATGAAAATCTCTCTATGATTTCTTTTGAATGCCTAGTTCCCATGCACCCAGAAACCTCTTTTTTAGTTGTATATCTGTTTAGGGAAACAACATCGCCAACATCTTTCGGAATATGTCCAGAAACTCTTTCGGTAAAATAATTAATTTTCGCAAAAGTTTTGTAAGGCTGCCATCCATCTTCTTCATTCTGCCACTCAGGAGATATTTCGACAGGTAATCCTTCAAGGGCTTCTTTCACAAATACTTCGTTATTTTCAGAAGACGGCAAAAAAGATTGTTCAGACAATTCACTTAAATACTTAGGATTATATCCAATAAAAAAAACTCTTGTTCTTGTGGTCGGAGCACCGTAATCACTAGCTTTAACTTTTATTGGCGGCAAAGCAACATAATCTTTGGGAACAATCGCTAAGGCTTCATTGCGTATGTTTTCATATCTGTCGTGCAAAATGCCCAAAACATTTTCAGCAACAAAAAACTTTGGTTTTATTTCTTTTACTAAACGGAAAAAATCAGCAAATAAATTGTTTCGTTCATCATCAGCATTTTTTCTTCCCATTGCACTAAACCCTTGACAAGGTGGACCTCCAATTAATCCATCAAGTTCATTTTCTTTTAGTTTTAGTGTAGAAAGTAAATCTTTTCCTTTCAGTGTTGAAATATCATCAGGAAAATGATTACTTTTGGGAAAATTTTTTTTATGTGAGTCAAGAGCAAATGAATCTTTTTCTACTGCTGCCAACAAGTCAAAACCCGCCCTAGTTGCACCGAGGCTTAGTCCACCGACACCTGCAAAGAGGTCTATAACTTTAGGCATAAGTATAATTTACGAGATTTAAACAAACTTTTATTGTAGCACAACTTACAAAGTAATTAAAATATCACACTAAAAACAAAAAGTCTAAGTATATGATTTACAGAGATTTAGATGATACAGTCTTTTACCTACGAAAAATTGATTTATTATGTTTTCAAAAAAGTCCGAAGCCTTTCGCCTTCGGACTAATCCAAAATCCAAAATCTAAAATCGCAAATTTAGAATGTGTAAGTATTTGCTGCGATCAGCGTATCGGCAATGCGTTGCCGCGCCGCGATTGTGTTGACGGGCGAATTGTTTTTTGTAAAGCGTTTCAGGGCAACGAGCATCGTTTTCATTTCGTCGCCTTCGGCAATCGCCGCGAGCGTGTTTTTCGCTTTCGCTTCAATGCGCTGAATCGCATCGTTGCAGAAAACCGAAGCCATATCAATTTGGCTTGTGGCATCGCCTTTTTCGGCAAGTTTTTGCGCCCGAAGAATTGCCGTTTCCATCTGATACGCATCAATGATGATGTCCGCCGCGTTCATCAAAACTTCCTGCTGTTCGCTGAGTGCCATCATATATTTCTGCGCCGCATAACCGAGAATCATGAGCGCGATCTTTTTCGCGTTTTGGGCGAGTTTGCGTTCCGTCACAAGCACGCCTTCGTCTTCGTCAAACGACATTTGCGGATTCAGAATTTCTTCCTGCAAGGCTTTCGCCGCCGGAATGATGCCGAGCTGACCTTTCATCGCACGTTTCATCAATTGTCCGGGAATGAGCATCCGATTGATCTCGTTGGTGCCTTCAAAAATGCGGTTGATGCGCGAATCGCGATAGGCTTTTTCCGCCGGATAATCTGCCGAATACCCTGCGCCGCCATAAATCTGCACCATTTCATCAACGACGTAATCGAGTGCTTCTGAGCAAGCGACTTTGTTGATCGAGCTTTCGACCGCGTATTCTTCGATCGAGCGCAATTTCTTTTCCTTGTCGCCGCCGTCTTCGCCGATCAGCGCGTCAATCATTCCGACTGTGCGATAAGTGATGCTTTCGGCAACCCAAACGCGAATCGCCATTTCGGCGAGTTTGTGTTTTATTGCGCCGAAACTGGAGATCGGTTTGTTGAATTGATGACGTTCGTTGGCGTAGCGAATCGCGTCGTGAACAGCCAATTTTGCGCCGCCCGTCACCGATGCGCCGAGTTTGAAACGTCCGACGTTCAAAATATTAAAAGCGATCTTCGCGCCATCGCCGACTTCGCCGATCAAGTTTGTGACGGGAATTCGTGCATCCGACAAGATCAGCGGCGTCGTCGAGGAAGATTTGATGCCCATTTTATGTTCTTCCGCGCCCGGACGGCAATTTTCGCTTTTTTCGACGACAAACGCCGAAAACTGTTTTTTCTCGCCGTCAACTTTCGCGAAAACGATAAAAACATCAGCAAAACCGCCGTTCGAGATCCACATTTTTTCGCCGTTCAAAATGTATTCCGTGCCGTCTTCGCTTAATTTCGCATTGCATTTTGCGCCCAAAGCGTCAGAGCCCGAACCGGCTTCCGACAAACAATACGCCGTCACAACTTCGCCCGAAACGATACGCGGAATCCATGTTTTCTTCAATTCTTCCGAGCCGAAATAGAGGATCGGAAGCAATCCGATCGAGGTCTGCGCGCCAAAGGTTGTCCCGAAACCGCCACCGCGTCCGACCGCTTCGGCGATGATCACGCCTGAAACCTGATCAAGTGCCGCGCCGCCGTATTCTTCCGGGATATTCGCCCCCAAAAGCCCAAGTTCGCCGGCTTCGCGCACCAGACGCCGCGCCGTCGCCCAATCGTGTTTTTCCATCGCTTCGATGTTCGGGCGAACCTCGTTGTCCACAAATTCGCGGATCGTTTCGCCGATCATCTTATGTTCTTCGGTAAAATCTTCGGGCGTGAAACACGTCGCCGTCGTTCCTTCGCTAATCAAAAATTCGCCGCCTTTGATATATTCTCTTTCCATCTGTGCGTCCATAGTTTTTCTTCCTCTTTTGTTAATGAATGAATACTCATTCATTTATAGTATTTTTTGTCGGAAAAGACAAGTATTTTTATTGAATTTTAGTAATGTGTCAGTAAAAAGTTAGAACAAGAATTTCTGCCTTTGTCGCTTTCAGCGACAAAAAATAACCTAATGTGAGTTTCTAACTTTTAACTGACGCATTACGAATTTTAGGAATTATCTTGTTCTAACTTGGCTTTTAAGTCTTGATGAAAAACTTCGACAATCTCGCCAATTTGAATGTTTGACAAGGCTTCGTGAATCTCGTCAAGCATTTCAATATGAGTTGCGAGGCGATTATTGAACACCCGCAGAACCAAAATTGAGATTTTTCGATTAGTCATATTTTGTTGAGATTTGATGTTTGAATCGGCGGTCAGCATCACATCAAACCCGTTTAATTCCAAAAGCGCGAGCAGTTCGCCGTTCAAAACATCTGCCCAATTTTGCTCTTGCGTGGTTGAAACATCGTGTTCGGTCAGATGATTTTTGAGTCGGCGGTCAAGATTGTGGTCGAGTAAAATCTTCAATTTTTCGAGGCTTCCTTAAACAAAGATTTTTTGGCAAGTTCAAGCACCGCAACCGCCTGTTCGCGTGTAACAGGTGGAAAACCTTCGAGAAAATCTTCCAAACTCTCACCGCCTTCAATGTAATCAAACAAATTTTGAATCGGCACCCGAGTTCCCGCAAAAACCGGCGTTCCGCTGACTTTTTCGGGATTTATTTCAATAATTTCGTTCTTCATAAGTCGGATTATAACATATCAAATTTTTCGTTCTTCAACTGCTGTTTCGTTCGAGGATTTTTCCTTCGCCCCGTTTTCAGTCTCTTTTTCCGGAAGATTTTCGAGAAAAAATTCGATGTAAGTTTCTATCGGCAAACCATTCTGCTTCGCCTTTTCCGCCAGATGCTTTTCCGTTTTGGGTTTTAGTTCGATTGTTACAGTCATTTTTTTAACCTCAAGTAACGGCAATAGGTCTTATTTTTGTATAAGACTTTTGATTTTTTATCTGCAAATCATATAGGTCAACCGCTTGTTGCAGACGAAGCCAAATTTCCGGCGACATTCCGAGCGCGAGACTGATGCGCTGTGCCAAATCAACCGTCAGCCGCGAACGCTCTTTCAAAAGTGCGCTCACGGTTCGCGGCGAAACGCCCAAAATTTTGGCAAATTCAGTATTTGTCAGCCCAATCGCGGGAAGCGTGTCCTCGCGTAAAATCGCTCCCGGATGAGTTGGTCGGCGGTTATTTTTACTGCTCATAAAACCTCTCAACGATAATCTTCCAAGTTCAAATCTACGGCATCGCCGCCGACAAATCTAAACGTCAAACGCCAATTTTTGTTGATCTTCATTGCCCAAAAACCTGCAAGTTCGCCTTTTAATTCGTGCAAATCATAGCCCGGAAAGTTTAGCTGTTTGGGAAAATCCGCCTAATTTATTACGTCCATTTGCCGTAGAAGGCGCAGACAAAAATCAGGCGAAATCCGCTTGGTTTTTCCCTTTTCAAATAATTCCTGCAAGCCTTTGTGCTTGAACGATTTTATCATAAACGCTTACGAAATTCGCTCAAAAATTCCCGCCGCGCCCATTCCACCGCCGACGCACATTGTAACCATTCCATAACGTCCGCCTGTTCGCTTTAGTTCCTGCAAGATTGTCGCCGTCAGTTTTGCGCCCGTGCAACCGAGCGGATGTCCGAGCGCGACAGCGCCGCCGTTGACGTTAACGCGCGCCGGATTCATTTCGAGTACTTTCATAACCGAAAGACCTTGCGCGGCAAACGCTTCGTTGAGTTCGATAATGTCAATCTGATCGAGCGTCAAACCCGCCATTTTCAAGGCTTTCGGAATCGCATAAACCGGCCCGATGCCCATTTCTTCGGGCAAACATCCGGCAGTCGCAAACGAGACGAAACGCGCGAGCGGTTTGAGTCCAAGTTCATTCGCCTTGTCCAAAGACATCACGACGCAAGCCGCCGCGCCGTCCGACATCTGCGAAGAATTCCCGGCCGTCACAGTTCCTTTGGCGTGAAAAGCCGGTTTTAGTTTCGCCAAACCTTCCAGACCAGCGTCATAACGCACGCCTTCATCCGTGTCGAAAACGACTTCCTTGCGGCGCACGCGGCCTTTTTCGTCGAGTTCATCAACGTACACGGTGAACGCGATGATCTCGTCTTTGAATTTTCCTGCCTTGATCGCCGCCGCGGCTTTCAGGTGCGACTGCAAAGAAAACTCATCCGCCTGTTCGCGGGTGATCTCGTATTTGCGCGCCAGATTTTCGGCCGTTAAACCCATATTCAAATAATAATCAGGATAAGTATCAACGATCCGCGGATTCGGACGAAACCCGTTGCCGCCCATCGGGATCATTGACATCGTTTCAAGTCCGCCCGCGACAATGATTTCCGCGCCGCCGGTGCGAATCCGATCCGCCGCAAGCGCGATGGTTTGCAAACCCGACGAACAATAACGATTAACGGTCATCGCCGAAACTTCGACCGGCAATCCGGCTTCGATCGCCGCCGTGCGCGCGACGTTCATCCCTTGCTCGGCTTCGGGAAACGCGCAACCCATAATCACATCGTCAATCTCGCTGAGGTTCAAACCTTCGACGCGCTTGACCGCTTCCTTGATTGCCGCCGCGCCAAGATCATCGGGACGCGTATTTTTCAAAGTCCCTTTCGGTGCTTTTCCGACAGCCGTCCGCACGGCTGAGACAATAACTGCTTCTTTCATAATTTTTTCTCCAACACTTCATTCTATAAAATGAGTGAATGTTCATTCATTT
>JANPDZ010000529.1:0-1658 GCA_031431735.1 Acidobacteriota bacterium
ATCAACTTTATTTTGAAAACCTGCTCTGAAAGCCAAACATTACCGCCGGTAAATTCGCCCAATTGGCAGAAATAATGGGTGTGAACGAGCGTCTGATACGTATTTTTTAGCTAAAACCAGACTGAATTTTTGATCTAACAAAGTAGAATTAGAGCCAAGAAAACAATACAAAGTAGTCAAAAAATGGGGAGAGTTGGAAGAAATCAGCAAAAATCGCCCCAAACAAGAATGAAAAGGAACAACAAAACGGTCAAATCATAAAAAACTCGCTCAAGAAAAATGAGCGAGCTAGGATTGGTTTGGTCAAAAGTCTAAAAATTATAAGTTCGTTGAAATGTCGAAATTAATAAAAATCACGATTGATTATTCGTAAGTTAAAATGGATTTTCAATTGCATTTTTGAGCAGGCAGTCAATTAAAGACTGCCTTTTTTATTGAATTTAAGGCAAATCGGATGAGTTTTCGGCAAAGAATCAATTATCCATAAAAAAAATGCGGAAAAACTTTGCAAATAAGCCTTTCAGAGATAGCAATATAAAATAAATTCGGTGTATGCTTAATAGTTAATGTTTGGGGCGAAAGTCTTCTCTTTATCATAAGCTCTAGAGTTTTTTAGAGAGCAACATCTTCTTTTTCAAACACCAATTTAAGATACAAATTTAATACGGAAAGTTTAATATAAAATGGTATTTAAGTCTTTGTTTAGTTTATTTTCGAGCGATTTGGCGATAGATCTCGGGACTGCCAACACGCTCGTTTATGCGAAAGGTCGCGGAATTGTTGTATCAGAACCATCTATTGTAGCAATTAATAAAATTACGAATCGGGTCGAAGCCGTCGGTCGCGACGCCAAAGAAATGCTCGGCAGAACGCCGGGAAACATTGTTGCAATTCGTCCGATGAAAGACGGCGTAATCGCCAATTTTGAAGTTACTGAAAAAATGCTTCAGCATTTTATCCGCAAAGCGCACAACGGCAAATCGTGGGTGCGTCCGCGGGTTGTTATCGGAATCCCTTCGGAAATCACGCAGGTCGAACGCCGCGCCGTCGAAGATTCGGCGTATCGTGCGAAGGCTTCGGAAGTTTATCTGGTTGAAGAAGCAATGGCGGCGGCAATCGGCGCAGGACTGCCGATCACGGAACCGCACGGAAATATGATTGTTGATATCGGCGGCGGCACGACCGACATCGCGGTTATTTCGCTGTCAGGCATCGTTTATTCGCGTGCCGTGCGCGTCGCCGGAAACGAGATGGACGAAGCAATCACGCAATATATCAAGCGCAAATACAATCTGCTGATCGGCGAACGCACTTCGGAAGCGGTTAAAATCGCGCTTGGTTCAGGGTTTCCGCTTGATGAACCACTTTCGATGGAAGTTCGCGGACGCAACCTGATCGAGGGAATTCCCAAAACCATTACGATTACCGACGAGGAAATCCGCGAAGCGCTTTCCGATGCGGTTTCGACGATCGTCAATGCCGTGCGCGTCGCGCTTGAAAGAACCCCGCCGGAGCTTTCCGCCGATATTATCGAACGCGGAATTGTTCTCACGGGCGGCGGCGCACTGCTCAAAAATCTCGACAAACGCTTGATGATTGAAACAGGTCTCCCGGTAGTTTTAGCGGACGATCCGCTTTCTTCCGTCGTACTTGGAACG
>JANPDZ010000530.1:0-10118 GCA_031431735.1 Acidobacteriota bacterium
ATCAACTTTATTTTGAAAACATGCTCCGAAAGCCAAACATTACCGCCGGTAAATTCGCCCAATTGGCAGAAATAATGGGTGTGAACGAGCGTCTTATACGTATTTTTTAGCTAAAACCAGACTGAATTTTTGATCTAACAAAGTAGAATTAATCTGACAATAAAACCTTTTTTTCCGTCTTTTTTAGTTCTAATAAGCAGGTCAAAATTTTGAATGCAGAAGCCCGCACGAAGTAAGAGCGCATTTCACACTTACTTCGTGCGTGTTTCCGCAATATCATTATCTTTCAAAATATATGCTGACCTGCTTAGTAAAAGTAGAACAGTTTCAATCAGTGTCACTGTAAAAACAACTTTCTCAAAACTCAAGGAATACTTTAGAAATAATACTAGAGTTCCAACCAAAATAATAGACGCCAGACCATACAAAGCTGTCACTAGGGCATGTGTAGAACCTGAAATAATCAATTGTTGGTAAATATGCTCGCGATGTGCCTGCCAAACTTTTTCCCTCCGAAAAAGTCTCTTGAGAAAGGTAACCGAAGAGTCAAACACAAAAAACCAAACCAACAATACCGCGATTATTGGAAGAAAACCCGCATTTGCAAAGTCTTCTACTCTTTTTAAACACAAAAGAGGTAATACTGCAAATGAAAATCCTAAAAAGGCACTTCCGACATCACCCATAAAAATCTTTGCCGGTTGCCAATTAAGCATCAAGAATCCGAAGGAAGTAGCTGCCAACACACCTCCTAAAAATGATATATCCATTGCACCGTATATAAAACCGATCAAACACCAACCGATCCCGGCAGTTACCGCCTGCGTCGCGGCAATTCCATCAATGCCGTCCATAAAGTTATAAGCATTGATTAACCAGACGATCCACAGAAAAGTAAAAACATAGCCCGCTAGTCCAATTACTGCCGTTCCGTAAAAAGGAATATAAACCTTTTCAAAACCGCCCAGCTCAAAAACAACTAATCCCGCCGCTAAACTATGAAAAAGAATTCGAAAAAGCGGTGAAATTGTTTTAAGATCATCAATTAAACTAATTAGAGCAACAATCAATGCCCCTGCAAAAAATGACCATTTTATAGTTTCACCGGTATAAATTAAATAAATACCGAATGTTACGAGCGAAACAATACAAATAATAACTCCGCCCCCTCTCGGTGTCGGATGGCTATGTGAACTTCTATCATTTGGAATATCAAGTAATTGCCGATCTATACTCCAATGACGAAAGGCCTTGACACCTATGATTGTGATCACAAATACTGCAAAATAGACCGCTATTTCTTTATACACTTTATTTTAGATTATTTTTTTCCACTGAATAATTAACGACTTGTCTTTTGATTGCTTCAGAAATTGGTGTTTGAGGCTTAAAACCATAATTTGCATATAGATTTTTTCCGGAAAATATATCATTGGAAAGCCATTTTTTGACTATATTCTCAAATTTCTTTAAAACCTTGATTGAAAAAGTTTTCTCGTTAAGTTGAAATATCTTGGAGAGGATTTGTTCGGGCATTTTTAAAGGTATCGGTTTCTTTTTTAAATTGTCGGAAATCATACAAACAGTATCCTTCATTGAAACCGCCTCGGCTGTCAGATTGTATATTTCCGTTTTATTATTTTTCTTTGATTCAAGTAAATTCAAGATACATTCTGCAATATCTTTTTTATATATTAAACTTTTTTTATTTCTTCCGGTTCCTATCCAAAAAAATCTATTTTTATCTATTAACGTTATCAGACGCGATACGTTTCCAATATCGCCTTCGCCAATAACTGTTCCGAGCCTCAATATTGTCAATCTGATTCCGCTTTTTTCACATATTGAGATGGCTGTTTTTTCTGCCTCTAATTTAGATTCCGCATAAAACCCGACGGGCTGACAAGGAAAAGTTTCATCAATTTCAAACTCGCCGTGATCGCCGTAAACCGAAACTGAACTTATCAATATTAAATGTCTGACCTTTAATATCCGGGCTAATCTGCAAATATTTTCAGTTCCCTGTACATTTGTCCGCCAAAAATCTACTTTTGAAACTTTTCCGAATTGATGTGCCATTCCGGCCGTATGGATTAATACTTCGAGATTCTCCAATTCTTCAATTTTTTTTAGAGTCTGGTAATCTGAAATATCACATTGTATTTTTATTTCTGAATCTTTCTGTTCACTATCTGAATTTTCTGCTATGTTCCGAGACAAATTATATATTTCAAATTTTTGGGTTTTCTGAATTCCCGCAACAATCGAACTCCCCACAAACCCCGTTCCACCTGTCACTAAAATTCTAATTCTATTACTCATTCTTTACGTTATCGGACGCATCTGTTATTTCAAATTCACTTGGTATTTTTTTAAAGCGACCGCCAGTGAATATTTTTCGATTGCTGATTTTCTGGCATTTTTTCTCATTTCTTCAAAAATAGATCGATTATCATAAATTTCGAATATCTTTTGCAAAAGAATTTCCGAATCGTTCGGCAAAACAGTCCAGCCGACTTGGTCCTCTTCGACAACCAACGCTATTTCCGAATCATTCTCTGTCAATGCCAGAATCGGCTTTCCGGCTGCCAGAATATTATAAGTCCGGCTCGGCATTGAAACTCCCCACATTTTTTTGACAAGCGTGACAATTGCCACATCACAAGCATTTAAGAATATATTCTGTTCACTTCGAGGCCGCGGATCAAGCAGTTTGACATTCCTCAGAGACTTTTCCGAAACAACCCTTTCCAACCATTTTCTTTTCACGCCAGTTCCCAAAAAAACAAAACAAAATCTATCATCATTTTTAAGTTTTTCAGCACATTCGATGATACTTTCCAAATCATTCGGATAACCCATATTTCCCGCATATAGAAACACAAGTTTATCTTCAATTCCCAATTCTTTCAGCAATATATTATCATTTCGCGGTAAAGGCTGAACAGTTTCGAGTTCCGCCCAATTTTGAATCGTCGAAATCGGTATATCCAATCCAACGGTTTTCAAACTTATCAGCTTAAACATATCCCGACCGCAGACGATTATTTTACTTGCATATTTATAAAGCCAACGATTACAAAAATTCAAAACATTGACTATTAAGGAGTTTTCATACGTTTTATTTGCGGCAATCAATATTTCCGGATAATTATCGTGAATCAATAAAATATATGAAGATCCTTTGACAAGTGCGGCAATTGCCGTAATAAATGGCAAGCTCGGAGGCGTTGTCACAACCAAAATCTTGTCCCCTTTCTTAAAATTAAACAATGCCTTGAAAAATATTGAAATACTCAAGGAAAACATATTTACTAATCGAAAAAAGATGACATTCTTATCGAGTGTCGTTCCGGCGGCGCGAAATATCTCGACATTCTTATGAGTTTCTTTTTTTGGAGCCTTCTTTCCACGAGCGGAATAATTCGGTTGTCCGCACAACACTCCGACTTGAAAATCTTCTGTCAGACCCTCGGCAATCCGGGTCAGGTAATATCCTGTCGAAGTTTCTTCCGGATAATAAAGCTCGGTCACAACCCACAATTTTTGTTTTGTTGGTTGTGTTTTTTCCGGTATCTCTGTTGATTCCTGATTATCCACGATCGATCAACTGCTATGTTTTCTGAGGCTATTATATCCCAGGACTATCTTACTGACGGTTTGAGCAACATTCCCGACCAAATATTCTTTCGGAGCATTCCAGTTTGCCGGCTGAGAAATCGCAATTTCTGTCGCTCTCAAAATTGTATCGGTATCTGCTCCGCTAATAATATTACTTCCGCATTCGAGAGTTTCAGGACGTTCTGTAACATCCCGAACGGTAATATTCGGCACTCCGAAGATCGCACATTCCTCCTGCACCGTGCCGCTGTCGGTCAATACGGCCAACGCATTTTTTTCTAATTTTACGAAATCGAAGAATCCGAGCGGACGCAACAATTTTATATTTTCTGTTTCAGGCTTTAGAGAGTATTGGACTAATTTTTCAGCCGTTCGCGGATGAACACTGACCAGCATTTTTTTACCGAATTTTGCAACAACTTTCTCAAACCCTTTGAAAATTTTTATTAAACGATCTTCAATATCGACATTTTCGGCACGATGGATTGTCACCAAAAAATATTCGAATGCCTTGACACCATATTTTTGTAAAGCGTCACTGTTTTCGATCTGATTTTCAAAGGAATCTAAAACCTCTTTAATTGGATTACCGGTCACAAAAATTCTTTCACGCTCAATGCCTTCCCGAACCAAATTGTCTTTACTACGTTCGGTATAAGGCATTAGATAGGTGCTTGAATGATCAATGATCCGCCGATTGACTTCTTCCGGAACACGATTGTCATAGCAGCGGTTGCCTGCTTCCATATGAAACACGGGAATTCCCCGACGAGCCGCGATGATTGCCGATAAAGCACTGTTTGTATCGCCCAAAATCAATATTCGGTCGGGTTTGTGTTTTTCAATTACTTCATCGGTCTTGATCAATATTTGTCCGATCTGTTCGGCAAAATTTTTCGATTTGATCCCAAAATGTTCATCAGGTGTCGGAATTTCCAGATCTTTTATGAATATATCGCTCAGACTTTCCTGAAAATTTTGTCCTGTATGAACCGTAATCTGTTGACAATACTGGTTCAGAATCTTGATAACCAAACTTAATCTGATTATTTCGGGCCGCGTCCCGAATATAGTCATTATTTTCATATCTCTATTTATTTATTGTCAAAAATTGACCAATTTCTTCGTTTGCATTTCCCAACAATTCTTTCAATTCGGAAACTGAAATATTATTATCTTTCGATGAATATTCATTTTCAAGCACTTGTGTTATTTCAAAGTTCTCCCGAAGTTCGGGTAAAACCGGTAAAATAACATAATATTCGCCGCGCTCAACCGTCCGAAAGCATTCTTCTTCAGAGACCATTATCTCGTGAATTTTCTCGCCCGGACGGATACCTGTATAAATGATCGGCAAATCTTTGTCGCCCATCAAAGATTTTGCAACATCTGTAATACGTGCCGCCAAAACTTTCGGTACGAAGGTTTCGCCCCTCAGTCCGTTTTCGATCGCGGCAAATACCGTGTCAACAGCCTTATCCAAACTCAGTAAGAATCGGGTCATTTCCGGTAAAGTAACGGTCAGCGATTGATTTTTTTGAATTTGTTCGACAAATAATGGAATGATCGAACCACGTGAAGCGATGACGTTACCGTATCGGACACAGGTCAATATTGTGTCCGCACAATCACGGTTGGCTTCGATCAAAATTCTTTCCTGCAGAGCTTTTGTCATTCCCATCACATTGATCGGTTTGCAGGCTTTATCGGTTGATATTCCGACTACTTTTTCAATGTGCAGATTATTTTCACGAATTGCACGGACAAGATTTTCGGCTCCGAATATATTTGTCAGGACCGCTTCAAAAGGAAAATATTCGCATGAGGGAACTTGTTTCAAGGCTGCCGCGTGAAAGACTATATCAACATTTCTCATCGCCGCCAAAAGTGCCGAATAATCGCGGACATCGCCGATCCGAAAATTCAACAGATCCTTTGAATTCTTATAAATAACATCATCGGTCGCGGCTTCGCGGTGTAGATATTCAAGCCGCATAAAATGCTGCTTGGCTTCATCACGTGAAAAAACAGTGATCTGGGCAGGATGGCCCATTTCACCTGACAATAGTCTTTTGACCAATGTCTTGCCAAGCGATCCGGTGCCGCCGGTTACCAATATTCTTTTTCCTTCCAGTTTATTCATTTTCTCCATTGGTCGTATAACTTGCCGTCAACCGCCATTAAACGAATCATTTCTTCCCAGGCCGGCGGTTGAAAACCTGTAATTGTTCTAAATTTTGTCGAATTGAGACTGCGGTCAATATAAAAATCTTCAAATGTTTCAATATTCACATCCGCTTTCATTTCTTTATTTATTAATTTTAGTAACTCAAATTTGTTGATTTTTTCACTTGAAAGATGAAACAACCCGCTCAAATCCGGATAATCCTTGATGATCATTGTTAGAATTTCAGCCAATATTATTGTCGGAAAACCAGTATAGATCGCATTGACATAACCTCGAATATTTTTACCACGATTAGACAAAAACCATTCTACCAAACTATGACTCGTAAATAATTCCCGACCGATGATTGATGTTCTTAAAGTTAGACAATTATCTTCAATAACTTCCCCTAAATTTTTACTTTTCCCATACAGATCCACCGCATCCGGAAAATCATTCTCAAGGTAATTCCCTTTTTTGCCGCTAAAGACACAATCTGTACTGATATTTATTAAACGAATATTGTTTTCGATTGTAAAACCGGCTAACTGATGCGGTAAAAGCGCATTAATTGCGATGGTTTTAATATTATTCTGAGAATCCGGAAGCTGTTTAATAATCCCGACCGCATTAATTATCACATCCGGGTTTATCTTTGAAATTGTATTATAGATTAACTCTGTATTCTCTATATTAATATGAGAAACAATTTTAACGCCTTCAAAAAGCGAAAACGTCTGGTATCTATCAAAATCCCCGCGCACTGTCGCATGAACTTCAAATTCGTCTTTCAATTTTTGGCATAATTTATGCCCGAGCATCCCCGTTGCGCCTAAAATCAATACTTTCATATTTACTTTCTTAATGTCAGTCGGCAACAGTCGATTACCGACATTTAATCTCTTTGATGAATAGTGTAAGCGTCATTATAGCATAATTTACAAGTCAATTGTTCACTTAGTTACTAAACCATAATTCACTACTGTTAAGGTGTTTAGTTCTATTTCAGGATCCTCCAACCACTGGACAATAAACCCCCTCGCCGTTTGAGAAATCTTTGAATAACCATCATTATCCAAATTTATACATTGATTTATCGTATTCACCCACCGTTCAGGTTTTTCCAAACTTAAATCCCAACCAATCCCCTTCTTTTCAAGGTCAAGCCAGGGTGTTTGATCACTGATAATCAGAGGACATCCGCAAGCCATTGCTTCTAAAAAAACATGTCCGAAGTTCTCGCCTAAAGTCGGTAAAATAAAAAAATGATATTTGAAGATTGTCTCTAAAACTGACTCGTACGGGATCGCCCCTTTTGATTCGACCTTGATATTTTTTGGTAATTTTTCGATGATCCGCAGACATTCCTTCCAATATAATTCGTCTTCCAACGGCCCATAAATATCAATTGTAAGATTCCCTTTAACTTCCGATAGATTTTCTAGAAGCCACTTGAAGTTTTTCTTTCGCATAAATCGTGAAAGAAAGATCATTTTTGCTTCCCCTGCAATTTTTCGTAGTTTCAATTGTGGTTGAAAATCAGCAAATATGGTTTTTGGCGGTAAATCCGGTGCAATATATATTTTACCGCCTTTCCCTTGAGACCTCTCGATTTCTCTTTTCTCGATTTCCGATGAAGCCTTCCAGATAATATTTTGATATAATCCCGAAACTTTGGCATACATCCGGAATACTTTTTTTTTCAAACTTTTTAAGTTTAACGCGCCCTCTGAAAGTTCACCGCATGGCGCAATGATTACATTAATCTGAGGAATCACCCTTAACCTGCGCAGTTTCAACACATAGATAGCCAAAGTTGCGAAATAACTGTTAAAGTATAGTAGTTCAGGTTTTACTTTAATAATAAGTTCACGTAGTTTCGAGATACCAACCTTATCTTTTGATAAATAATAGACTTTAGCACCCCGAACATCATTCCATTCGTTAATTTTTACTGTTGTGTATTGTTGTTTATCAAGTTTTCCGTCATGGTCGCGCGTTATGATCCAAAAATCAAATTTATCGGACATACGATCAACCATATTGACAATTGTCCGCATACCGCCGCCGCTTTTATAGCCCGGTAAATAATAGTCGCAAATTATTAATATTTTTGGTTTTTGATTGTCAGACATTATTCGTTTGAGGATAGAATTTGATCATAGAGTTTTTCATATTTTTGAGCGATCGATTTTGAATTAAATCTCTTTATATTTTCAAGTCCCTTTTTGATCAGATTTTCTCGATATTTTTTATTTTCAATAATTTTATTGATTCCTTCCCGAATGCTCAAATGATCAAATGGATCTGCCAGAAAAGCGGCATCACCCGAAACTTCCCGCAGTGGACTCAGATTACTCGTAATGACCGGTTTCCGCATTGCCTGAGATTCGATGATCGGTAAGCCAAAGCCTTCGTATGTTGAACAAAATGCGATAACATCCGCATTTTCATATTCTAATTTCATTTCCTGATCGTTTAAGTCATAACTATTTTCAAAAATTATTTCACTCTTTTTCAAAAGCTCAATTTGTTTTTCATTTAGTTTCCCGATAATCCTTAATTTACAATTAATTCCCTCCAAAGCCTCTATTAAAGTGGGAATATTTTTATTTTCCATTGTCCCGATCTGTAGAATAGTCGGACATTCATTATTAAATTCCCTCACAATTCCCCCAAATACTAAGTTATCGTCCAATGGATTTTCGATTACTAAAATTTTATCTTCTTCACAGTTTGTTGCCGCAATTAGTTCTTTTTTCGTTGATTCACTAATTACAGTTAAATACCTTATTTTTCGAACAGGCCAATCCAAAAATAATTTCTTCAAAAAATATCGACGAATTTTTTTTGTTGTGTGCAAAAATCTTAAATCGTGAATCGTCAGTACAGCCTTTTTTCGGGGAAAAACAAGCGCCATATAATGGATATGTCCCGTAATATGGTAAATATCGGCTTCGGATTTTCTAAACAAAAATAGATTTTTGAGAATGCCTGCCAGTGAATTACCAAATTTTAATTTTTGAAACCCGGACTCAAATTTTGTCGCAGACAGACTGCCGGCAACCTGCCTAAAAACCCTTTCAATACTGATAAACTCATCAAGTTTTCTTTCTATAAAAAGAATTTTCTTCATTTTTTATTTTATAGAATTTAAAAGCAATTCTTTGTTTATTGCAGTTGTCCCGATTTGTTCAACG
This sequence comes from Acidobacteriota bacterium, assembly GCA_031431735.1. Classification (GTDB taxonomy): domain Bacteria; phylum Acidobacteriota; class Blastocatellia; order Pyrinomonadales; family Pyrinomonadaceae; genus JAFDVJ01. The sequence goes on from JANPDZ010000530.1 coordinate 8,989, forward strand.
ACAATTCCGGCTGTTAAATTAGCAAACTCTGTTGACTCTCTAAAACTCATCTTTGAGGCTATGCAAACTGCCAGAGTAGCAATAACTGTATCTCCGGCTCCGGTGACATCAAAAACTTTTCGAGCGGTTGATCTTAATTGGACGGTTTCTTTATTTTTTTCCAATAATTTAATCCCATTCTCACCTTGGGTTATTAATATCGCCTCCAAAGACAGTTTTTCGATTAATTCCCTTCCCGAGTTTTCAAGTAAATGTTCAGAATAATTTTCCAGATTGCAGGCCTCAATCGTTTCTTTTTGATTCGGTGTTAAAATGGTCGCGCCCTTATATTTTGAGTAATCTTTTCCCTTTGGATCAACTGCAATTATCTTGTTATACTTACTTGCCAGCGTTATCAGACCCGTCAACAATTCTTCGGTCAAAAAACCTTTTCCATAGTCGGAGATAACAATTATATCGTTTGCTTCGATATATATTTCAATTTGATTCAATAGCGCTTTTACTTTTTCAATTGAAATAGGAGCGGTTGATTCCTGATCCATTCGAACAATTTGTTGGTGATGCGCAATAACCCGTGTCTTTACTGTTGTCGGACGATCATTTACTTTGACTAATTTAAACTCCCTTATATTTGAATTTTTCAAAATGTTGGGAAATAGTTTCGCATCTTCATCATTACCCGTGATACCGAAAAGCGTTGGTGTCGCACCGAGCCCGGCAACATTGGCGGCAACATTGGCCGCGCCGCCCGCCACAACACTCGATTTTTCCAATGCCACGATCGGAACCGGCGCTTCGGGCGAGATTCGGCTCACAGTTCCCCATTGGTATCGATCAATCATCACATCGCCGATCACCAAAACTTTTATATCTTTAAATTTTTCTAAGAGATCTTTTATTTCTTTCAATGACTTTCAAAAATTGTTTTTGTTAAGTAAAACAAATTAAATAACATACCCCACTAAGTTTTTTTTGTTAAGTAACGCAAGTAAAATAAGATGCGCCATTGACCATCGCAGAGTTAAACGAGTCAGAAGAAGGTTTGGCGGTAGCCAATGGTTGAACTCCCGCTAATTAATAGTCGAGTTAAACCATTGGCTACCGCCAATGGTTCTGACTCAGAGAACAAA
>JANPDZ010000531.1:0-5210 GCA_031431735.1 Acidobacteriota bacterium
CAAGATGCTTAAAAGGCGGAAGTGGTTTATATTTCTTCCAATTATCTCGATTACATTGGCAATCGGCTATGTCGTGTATAATTTGCCGAGCGTTTACGTATCGTATACTTTGTTGACGGTCAAACCGCCGACGATTTCCGATAAGGTCGTGCAGCCGCTGTCGGATGAAAAGCTGTCGCAGAGTCTGCAAACCATCAATCAGGAAGTCTTGTCGCGTTCGTCGCTCGAACCGATGATCACGAAATACAATCTTTTCGAACTCGAAAGAAATTCGGGAATGGATATGGCGTTGATCGTTGATAAAATGAGAAAAAACATTCTCGTCGAACCCGAAAAAACAGACAACGAACAGCTCGCCGCCTTTCGTATCAGCTATCGCGACCGCAAACCCGACGCGACGCGCAATGTGACGGCAGAACTCGCCGCCAAATATGTCAACGCGCAGGTTCTAGCCTCAACACAAAATGCGGAAACGACCCGCGATTTTCTTCAAAACGAATTGAATATGGCGCGTAACGAACTCGATACGAAGGAAAAAGAACGCCTGTCCGTGATGATGCAAAATGTTGAAACTCTGCCCGAATCGGCACAAGGCTTGATCGCCCAGCTCGACGGGTTGCGAAAACGCGAAGACAGCATCGTCAAGGAAAAAGAAACTTTGGCAATGGAAAAAGGTCGGCTTAATGACCAGATCGCTTCAAACAACCGGCAAATGCGCGTTTATGACGAATACGGTGAAAAGGAAACGCAGGACGCAGCGCGGCAGGCTTCGCAAATCGAAGACACGCCGGCGTATGCGCAACTCGTCAACAAACGCGCCGAACTTTCCGCCCAGCTCGATAAACTTTTGAAAGAATATCGGGAAAAACATCCGAGTGTGATCGGTAAAAAAGACGAGATCACGCGGATTAATGAAGAGATCGAGGGTTTGCGAAAAAATACTGATAAGCGTGTTCTGGTGGCGAGTCAATCGAGCAGCCGCAAAGCCGAATTGCAAAAGAAAAATCTCGAACTTGAAAATCAGCGGATCCAGAGCCAGATCGGGCAAATTGAACAGCAGATTCAATATAAAGAGCAGGAAGTTCAGCAAAACGCCGGACAGATCGGAGTTCTCGAATCAAAGATCAATACGATCCCGAACGTCAAGGTCGCGCTCGAAGGCATCAACGCACAATACCAATCGGCGAAACAGAAATACGACGACCTGTCGAAAAAGATCAACGACGCTTCGTTGCAGGTCAATCGCGAATCAAACGCGCAGGGCGAAACAATTCGTGTACAGGACGCGGCAAATTTGCCTGAATCGCCGGTTGCGCCAAAACGCGCGCTACTGACCGGGTTCGGCGGAGCAATCGGTTTGGCGATCGGTTTGTTTTTGGCAGCAGTTTTTGAATTGCCGCGTATTTTCAAGATTCAAAGTATCGAAGATGCCAAGCATTACACGGGATTGCCCGTGCTTGCGTCCGTTCCGCCGCTGCTCTCGCACGACGAGAAAGTGTGGCTTAAACGCTCGCATTGGCTGCGCGTAATGGCCGGAGTGGTTGCGGCAGTCGGGGCGATCCCGCTGATCGCGATGATCTTGCAGGCGACCAGAATTTTTGAACGAATGGTTTCATAGAGATTGGGGAGTTGGGATTTCGGATTGGGGATTTGAAATTGGAGATTTCAAATTCTTTCGGAGAAAGATTATGTATAAAGAATTTTTCGGATTAGAAGACATACCGTTCACGTTAACGCCTGACCCGCGTTTTATCGTGTTCACGCCGAGCTACAACGAAGTTTTGGCGAGCTTGTATTATGGTTTGGAAAACGCCAAGGGCTTAATTGTTCTGACAGGTGAAGTCGGCACGGGGAAAACGACCGCGCTCAGATGGATTTTGCGGCGGCTCGATTCAAGTGTGCTGGCGGCATATGTGTTCAATCCGCGGCTTTCGATCGACGAATTTTATCATCATGTCACGCAGATGCTCAACATCAAGGATTGGACTAATAAAGCCGAATTGCTGCAGGTCATGGGCAAAGTTCTGGAAGAACGCCACCGGCGCGGACTGCGGACGGTTCTGATCATTGACGAAGCGCACGAATTATCCGATTACGTTTTGGAAGAAATTCGGCTGCTGATGAATTTTGAATCGGACAACGCAAAACATCTGCAAATTGTTTTGACCGGACAGCCCGAACTGCGCGAAAAACTCAATCAGCCGAACTTGCGCCAACTCAAACAACGGGTCGCGCTGCGGTGCAAAATGCACGCACTGCCCAATGTCGAAGAAATCGAACGCTATATTACCGAACGGCTGCTAATCGGCGGATGCGATCAGCCGAATATTTTCACGCCGGGCGCAATTGATTTTATTTTTCAATGTTCTGAAGGCATTCCGCGCCAGATCAATAATCTTTGCGATAACGCGATGCTCGCGGCTTACGCTGCGGGCGAACAGATCATCGGTCGGCAGATCATCGAAGAAGTTGCCGACAATCTCGATCTGCTACCGCGCAAAGATGTGTTGTTAATGAACGAAAAAGCGGTCGAAAACGTCAGCTCAGCGCGGGTTTTAACCGCCGAAGCAAGGGAAGAATTGTGGAATAATCAGGCGCGTGCCGAAAAAGCCAAACCGATGTTCAAAACCGAAAAACCGCCAACCAACGGCAACGGCAATTCAAACGGCGCGTCAAACGGAAACACTTCGCCGTTTGATGATCTGGATGACGACATCAGCCTCGAAATCGAAGAAGTTGGCGGATTTTATTAAAAGTCCAGAGTCATGAGTCCAGAGTCCAAAGTCAATTTGAAAGTATATTGATTTTAGACTCAGGACTCAGGACTTTGGACTCTGGACCAAAAATGCGGAGCATTTTATGAGTATTCTTAGAGCATTACAGAAAAAGCAAACCGAACAAACAAGCAAACCGGCGGAAGATTTAAAAGGAATGGTCATTCCTTTTGAGCGCGTCACAAAACGCACGACAACGCCGCCTGAAATGTTTACGGACGATAGTTTTAAGATCGGAACACCGAGTTTAGCGTTCAATGGGCAGTCAGAACTTACAGTCGGGACGGCACTCCCTGACTCTTTATCTGAAATTACTGCCGGGGCAACTTTGAACGCTATTGGTTCGACGCGCAATGTCGAAAAACGTTTGCCGGAATTTACCGTGTGGAACGTCGAAGCGGAGCGCGTCGAACCTCGCCTGGTGGCGATTACTCAACCGCATTCAACGTATTGCGAAGAATATCGAAACCTCAGAACACAGATCCTGCATAAAAGCCAACGTCAAAAATTGCAGTCAATCGTCGTTGCGAGCATCAATCCGAGCGAGGGCAAAACGATTACCGCGCTTAATCTTTCGTGGCTGCTTGCGCAGACCGACGGTGTGAAATGTTTGATCATTGACAGCGATCTGCGAATGCCGAGCCTGACGGATTATCTCGGTATCGAAACTGATAAAGGTCTGTCGGATATTTTGGCGGGAAAGACGAATCTGACGGATGCGATCATCAAATTAGAACCGGCCGGACTTTATATTTTGCCGGGCGGCGAGGCGCGAACCGATGTTGCCGAGCTAATTTCAGGACCGAAATTTAAGGAAATTCTGCGACAGGCACGCGAGATGTTCGATTATGTGATAATTGACGCGCCGCCGCTCGGGATTTTTACCGACGCGAATATTTTGATAAATCACGCCGACGGCGCAATGCTCGTCGTGCGTGCCGGACGCACAAAATACAGCGCGGTTGACCGGATTCTCGAATCGCTGCCGCGCGATCGGATGATGGGCGTCGTTCTCAATCAATCGGAAGACGTGTTGGACGAAACACATTACAACTACGGATATTATAAAAAGTAGGCAGTCGGCAGCGGCAGTCGGCAGCCAGTTTGTTATCGCGCAGGGATTTTTACTGCCAACTGCCGCTGCCAACCGCCAACTGATTTTAACAGATGAATGCAAACAAATTCAGCTTCCGAACGATTGGATTACTGCTTGCCGATGCCGCGATAATTTACGGCGGCATCGTTCTTGCACTGTATCTGCGTTTGGGACTTGAAGGTTCGGCATATCAGTTAAACGAAAATAACGGCTGGCTCAAAATCACGCTGGCAACGGTCGTCTGCGCGCTGATTCTCTATATTTACGACCTTTACGAGTTTACCGTGATGGGCAATCGGCGCGAACTGATGCTGCGGCTCGTGCAGGCTCTCGGAATCGCGTGGGCGTTGCTTGCTCTGCTGTTTTATTTTGCGCCGCCGCTGCTCATCGGACGCGGCGTTTCGGTTATTTCCGTGCCGCTTGTCCTGATCTTGCTTTTAGCCTGGCGGACGCTGATTCATTTTTTGACCGGACACCCCGAAATCGGCGAAAAAATTCTGGTTGTCGGTACCGGGCAAGCAGCGCGCGAAACTGCCGAAGCGATTTTTGAACGACGTGATGCCGGTTATCGGATCGTCGGTTTCGTCACCGAAAACGGCATTAAACCAAATACTAAAATTGCAGGCATCAGCGTAATTGGAACAACTGATGAGCTCGAAGGTATTGTCCGAAACGAGAAGATTGACCGCATTGTCATCGCTGTGCGCGAACGGCGCGGAACTTTTCCGACCGAAACACTTTTGAAAATGAGTTTGACGGGCGATGTCAATATCGAAGAATGTATGTCGTTTTTTGAACGCGTCACGGGACAGGTTAATATTGATATGTTGCGCCCGTCGTGGCTGATTTTTACCGGCCGCCGAAAAGATACACGTCTGAGAACCGTTTTTCGTGAAATTGTTCATCGCGGATTGGCATTGATCGGTTTGATATTGTCATTACCGATCGCGCTTTTGACGGCGATTCTAATAAAGATCGAATCGAAAGGTGCAATTTTTTACAAGCAGGAAAGAGTCGGTAAAAATGGTCGGATCTTTAAGGTTATAAAGTTTCGCTCAATGCGCTCCGATGCTGAAAAAGACGGCGTTCCGCTCTGGGCAACGGCCGATGACGACCGGACAACCCGTATCGGAAAAATCATCCGCAAGATCCGCATTGATGAAATTCCGCAATTTTGGAACATTATCAAAGGCGAGATGAGCTTTGTCGGACCACGTCCGGAACGTCCGCATTTTGTCGCACAATTGGCGGAAGAAATTCCGTTTTACGAACATCGACACCTGGTCGCGCCGGGACTGACGGGCTGGGCGCAGATCAAATATCCGTATGGCGCATCGGTC
>JANPDZ010000532.1:0-8950 GCA_031431735.1 Acidobacteriota bacterium
ATAGAATTGCTTAACAGTAAAAGCCAGTGCGCGAGAGCAGTGATCCGTTTCCTCTCCATCCAACCGCGCCACGCGTTGCGGTATGGATGGAGAATCCAACGGCTAATGGCAATTCACGTGCGCGAAGGTTTCAAGGTTGAAAAAACAAAAGGTAAAAGTCAGTTGTTTTTTAAACTTATCTTTTACCTTTTTCAACTTTCAATCTAATTTAAAACTCTTCGGCACAAATTCAAGCGCGACTATTTCGCCGCCGTCTTTATCTTTTGGGCGATAAGTAATAACAGCCGGGATCGGCGGTATTTTTGCGCCGCAACCGAACTGCATTTGTCCGGCATCAGGCGTAAAAGATATTATTTTCACACCTTGCATAGATTTCGTTTTAAGTTTTAGAGTTTGCGTCCCGACTTTTGCGACAAAGGTCATTGTGTTGTTGCCGCATTCTATTTTTTCGATAATTCCGATTTCCCGTTTTTCGCCGTCCAGCGGTGTTCGCAAAGCCTGTTTGATCCCTTCGAGCATCGCTTCGCGGCGTCTTTTCTCAAAGTCTTCCTGATCTTGCGGGTTTTGAACGTTTTCGGTCGGCGGTTCATCGTCCACAATGATTACCTGCCGCGCTTGTTTAAGTTCTTCTTCAGTTTTCAAACGGAAAAATTTCGGTACGAAGGTGATTGCCATCAGATTTCCGCGCGATTTTGCCTTCGCGTCCGTATTCGGACGATAGGTCAAAACGGCAAGAAAATCCTTGACCTGCGCATCACAGCCAAAATTCAGATTTTGCGCTTCTTCGATCATTGACATTAGATCCAACGCCGAAAAATCTTTGGTCGAAAGTGTCAAACTTTCGGTTTCGGTCCTGATTGTGTAAACTATTTCGCCTTTAATACACGCGACTTTTTCGACATAACCGACCATTTGTTTTTCGTCGGGTTTCGGTTTCGGCACCGCGCTATTTAAATTGTTGATCTCGTTTTCTTCCTCGATCTTTTTAATTTCGGCTTCGGTCAGCGGTTTGTCGCCATTTCTTTTAACTAAGATCGGCGCACGAATGCCTTTATCTTCAAGATCTTTTTCCTGTTTTTGGTAAAACGCCCTTTTCTCCTCAAAATCGTTGATGGATTGCAGCAGATTTTGAGCTTTGGCGCGTAAATCAGGTTCGTCAGCGGTTTTGTAGATCTTGTCAGCAAGTTCTTTAGCTTCAGTATATTTTTCCTGCCGCATATAAATCTGCGCGATGATATAAGCATATTCCTGATTGCCGGGCTGTAGCTGTAAGGCTTTTTTCAGAAACGTCACCGACTCGTCAAGATTTTCGTTGTTGACGAGATTAATGAAACTGAGCAGATGATAGCTTTCGGTAAAATTCGGATTTATTTCAATCGCTTTTTGCAGAGACTCGCGCATTTTTTTGACGGTTTCCGGCGGGAATTTGGAAACGTATCCGAATTCGTCCATTCCTTCGCGGCTCAGGATATAAGCATAGTTGTAATGCGCGAGGTGGTTTTTTTGGTCGCTTGCAATCGCTTTTTCCAGATATTTTTTGGCTTCGTCAAACTTTCTCTGCCGCATTTTTATGAGTCCGAGCGAAGTGTTTGCCAAACTGGAATTGACATCGAGCGCGACAGCCTTTTGCAAATAAGTTTCCGCCGTTTCATATTCGTGCGTGTGATACAGCAAATCGCCGAGATAAGCATTGGCTTCCGCCTCCGATAAAGGAACGGTCGCCATTTCGGTATCAAAGGCCAGTTTTTGGGGAAGAGTCACCAAAGTTCCGACGAAAGAGCGTTGCTCGACATATTTTTTGAGAGCCTTTTCCATCGTCGCATAATCTGATTGAAAAACCTGTTGAAACGCCTTTTCAGGCTCGACGTTACTCATTACCAGACTAAGAAATTTATTCATATTTCCGGCATTCGCGCCTTTATTTGCCTGGATCAGATAATGGATCAAAGCCCATGCCTGCGCATAAAAAATGCTGCGTGAATGATTCCCGCCCTGATGAAGCGAATAATTATCAATCTCAAAAAACGTTTTGAGCGGTATTAATTTGTTTTGTTGAAGAAGCAATAAATGATTATCTTGCAGATTTCCGAGATAAATTTTTTGGTCTTCCTCGATCTTAAATGTTTGATAATACTCCGCTAAACCTTCGTTAAACCAGGGCGGAACTTCGGATTTGCCGAAATTTGTATCGAGCAGAAAATGAACATATTCGTGAAAGATCGTTCCGTAAGTGTCGGCTTTTTCGCCTTCGGTCGAAAGCGTGATGTAATTTAGATCTTCGCCGGGCTGAAAATATCCGGCAATTCCGTCGTCGGGTTTGCCGTCAGCGCGTTTCGGTTTGAAAGGACGGTAAGCCGAATCGCTTTTGAAGACAACAACATTTGTCTGAATCGTCTGGTTAAATTTGGCACGCGGAAAAAGAAGCCGAAAAGTTTCACGAAACTGTTCGAGTTTGGTCGCCACTTGGCGAATTTCCTTTTCGCTCGCATTGCCGATTAAAAAAAAGTTTTTCGAGCGGACATTTATCCAGTTATCTTTCGCCAGACTTGGCGTGGAAACAGAAAGAATTAAAACCGCGCAGAAAAGCGTGAGATAAAAAACACGTAGCTTCATTAAATTAAATCTCCATAGGTGATGTTGAATCTAAAGTTTAGAGAACAATAGAGAGCAGGTCAATGATTTTTTGAGCGATTCGTTAAATTTTGCCGATTACCGACATCAAACGACCTGTTTTGCCGTATAATTTCTTCTCTTTGCGATACGAGAAAAACAAATCGGTTCGTTCCATCGTGCAGAGCGGCGCAACCGATATTTTTTCCGGCAAAACTCCGACGCTCAAAAGTTGTTCTTTATTCGCGGTGTGCAAATCAATCAGCGCGTGATTGGCTTTGGTCGGTGTGAAAATATGGTCTGAATCCGGGAAGTGTTGGCGGAATTCGTCAATCACGTCTTGTCCGATCTCATAATTGGCGCAAGTTGCCGCCGGACCGACGGCAACGATCAGATCGTTTGGTTTCGTGCCGTAATGCACGCGCATTTTTTCAATTGCCTTCAAGACGATTGACTGCACGGTTCCGCGCCAACCGGCGTGAATCGCGGCAAACGCGCCGGTTTTTATATCGCCGAGCAAAACCGGAACGCAATCAGCGGTTTTGACGCCGAGCAAAACTTTTGAAACATCGGACACAAGCGCGTCCATTTTGTAATCGCCGTCCTGCGCGTCCATTAAATCTTTGACGTGGCGAATGTCCGCGCTGTGCGTTTGCCAAACGGAAGCAAGCACGAAACCGCCGTCAAAGAGGCTCAAAAATCGTCGGCGATTTTCGGCGATGTTTTCCGCCGAATCTTCGTCGTAACCGGCAAGGTTCAGAGAGTTTTCGGGAAAATCGGAAACTCCGCCCGTGCGTGTTGAAAAACCGTTCGCAAAACCTTTTTCTTCCAAAACGCGGCTGATTAGAACTTTGACGCCATCTTTTTCGCGCCAATAAAATCCGTTTTCTGCTAAAATCTGTTCTTCGGTCTTTGGTCTTTGGTCTTCGGACTCTTGACTCTCGACTCTTGATTCTTGACTAATGATTGTTTCGATCGGCATAGACATTATAGAAGTTTATCGTATCAGCGAGACTCTGACCAGAACGCCGCGTTTTGTCGAGCGTGTATTTACGGAAAAAGAACGCGCTTACTGCGAATCAAAAGGCGCAGCTTCGGCACAGAGCTTCGCAGCGCGTTTTGCCGCCAAAGAAGCGTTTCTGAAAGCTCTTAAAACAGGCTGGCGCGGGCGCATTACATGGCAGGATATGGAAATCTTGAACGACGCGCAAGGCGTTCCGAATCTGGAAATCAAAGGCGAAGCGCGAAAACTCTTGGAAAATCTGGGAGCAAATAAAATTCATCTTTCAATCTCACACACGACCGACCATGCCGTCGCGCAGGTTATTCTTGAGCGACTTTGAGACGGAGAGACGGAGAGACGGAGAGACGGAGAGACGGAGAGACGGAGAGACGGAGCGATTTCATTATTAGATTTCTATGATAGTCTGATTCAGCGAATCGTCCATTTTTCAGGTTCATTCATCATTTTTACAAGTTGTCCGATGATGATGTCGTAAGTTTCATCCAATTCGTTGAAAGTTTGTTCACTAATATATTTACAGCGCAAAGATATTTCTAACCAAACTCTCGTTTCATCGCCTTCTCCTGTCGAATTGCTTAATTTGCTGACAAAATGCGCTTTATACAGGCGTTTTCGCCACGCTTCAGCAATATTTGAGCAAACTGAACGAGATGAGCGGCGCATTTGGTCAACCATTGAGTATTTTTCTTCCGCAGGAAAGATTTTTGTAATTTCAAAAATCTTCATTGCGGCATCCAAGGCATTTTGATAAACGCGCAAATCTCTGAAACCTTTTATGTTACCCATAATTGTAGATCGCTCCGTCGCTCCGTCTCTTAGTCGCTCCGTCTCTTAGTCGCTCCGTCGCTCCGTCTCAAAGTCGCTCCGTCTCTTAGTCGCATTTACTGATTTTCGCGTTCCGACGGCAAAACAGGTCGCGTCGCGTCCGGATTATCGGGCGACGTATGCAGGTGAACGACTTTCCATTCTTTGCCGATTTTTTTGAAAACCAGCGTCATTCTGCCCGAAGCCGTTTCGAGTTTGCCTTTATATTCTTGCCGCTGTATCCATTTACACGAAACATACGCCGAGGTCAGGCTGAGAATTTCGACGCGAATGCCGGTCGTTTCCAAACTCACGTTGGTCGTGCTTTCATAGAGTTTTTTACGATTATCAAACATATTTTGCCAACCGATGGTTGCCGAACCGTTGTTGTTAAAGAAAAGCGTACGGTCTGATTTTTCGTAAACGCTCATCACTTTTTCTATGTCAACCTGTTTGATACCTTCAATCAAACGATCAAACACGGCGCGAACGTCTTTTGACGAATCAACTTTAACAGTCGTCTTTTTTTGTCCGAACGCCGAAAATGTCAAAGTGAAAATTATTAAACCGAATATTGCAATTTTTTTCATTGTATCTGTCCTCATAAATCCAAGTTTTTATCGGAAATTTAGTTTATAGCAGAAACTACGCGATTTTCAAACTCTCGCCCGACGGCAAACTGCTGACGCGGTTCGGCGGCAAATCAACAACCAATCCGCAATCCCAAATCCGCAATCCCAAATCGAAAGCGTATGCGGTAATCTGCACATTTTTATACTATTTCGTATCTCGAAGAATTTCGCTTTACACGATTTGGTTAAAGGCTGAAAATCTACTATCGCCGATCTTCGATAAACACTGCGTAAAATTCATCTTTTTGGTTGTTCATAATTGAGGTATAAAAATTGCTGTAAATGCAAGCAAAAGTTGAGTTATTCACCCAACTGCTCTTCCGGGAAAAGCAACATATTTCAAGAAAAAACGTTTTGAGTCCCGTCTTTAGGCGGCTTAAACTTGCATCAACGAAAATCGCTGCGTTCACGCGGAGCTCAAAACCAAGGAGAAAAGTTTATTATGCGTTTAGCAAAGAAGTTACTTTGGGCGGTTTTTCTAATTTTGCCCCTTTTGTTTATGAATGCCGGAACCGCTTTCGGTGTTGTTGTGGACGATTATACGCCCGATGTGACGGCGCGTGTTGCCCGAATCAGTTTTATACGCGGCGATGTGCAAATCAAGCGCGGCAGCAGCGAGAACGGCGATAAACAGGAATGGGAACGCGCCGCGCTTAATCTGCCGCTGGTCGAAGGCGACGAGCTTTCGACGGGCGCGAATACGGTCGTCGAGATTCAGCTTGACAGCTACAATCACATACGTTTGTGGGAAAATGCCTATTTGAAATTCACGACGCTGCGCGATGAAGGCATCGCGGTCAGTCTGCCGCAAGGCACAATGAGTTTGCGCGTATTGAGTTTTGATAAATCAAAAAGTTATTTCGAGATTGACGCGCCCGAAACAACGCTCTCGGTCGAACGAGCCGGAATGTTTCGGATTGATGCGGGCGACACGCGCAATGCGGAAATTCGCGTCACGGCAACCGAAGAAGGCGAAGCCAAAGTTTATACAAAAACTTCGGGTTTTACGCTTCGCAACGGCCGGACGGCGCGGATCTTTATCGAAGGCAATTACGCGGGCGATTATGAAACAAACAACGTGGCAAGTCTTGCGGATGAATTCGACGAATGGGTTTTACAGCGTGATGCTGTGATCGCCAAACGCCTGAAAGACGCTTCTTACGACAAATATTACGACCGCGACATTTACGGCGCGGAAGACTTGAGCGAATACGGCGAATGGATCTACACGAAAAAATACGGATATGTCTGGAAACCTTACGCGAATTCGGTTTCGGGTTATTCAAATTGGTCGCCGTATCGTTATGGTCATTGGCGTTGGGTTCCGGTTTACGGCTGGACTTGGGTCAATGATGAGCCTTGGGGTTGGGCAACCTATCATCACGGACGCTGGGTTTGGGATAATAATAATTGGGTTTGGACACCTTACGGTTATTATCGTTGGCGGCGAAGCTGGTGGCAGCCGGCGATGGTCACGATCGGCACGTGGAATGGTTCGACGATTTGCTGGTATCCGCTCGCTTACGACGATTATTATTACGATTATAATCGCGGCTATCGAAGAAATCGCCGCAATAACGTGACGATCATCAACAATAACACGACAATAATCGTCAATCCGACACCGAATCCGTCGCCGAATCCGTCGCCGACACCGCCGATACTGACGCCCGGTCAGATCAACGAAATACGTAGTAGAAATGCGCGAACGCCGACGTTTCAACGAGTTCCGCTCAATGGCGTGGTGGCCGTTAACGCCGAAGAATTCGGTAAACGAATGCGAGGTTATCAAACCGCACCGATTGAAACGGCAAGGAGAGTTCTTTCCAAACCGACTGATGAAAATCAGACTCCGCCGATTTTGCCGACTTACGATGATGTAAAAGGCAAAATGAGCAGGGAAATTCTGATCGAAAATCCGCGCATTGACAGAAAATACGAAGAGCAGGTAAAAACCGGTGCGACCGAGCGCGAAACGGGCAAATCGCTTGACCGCAAATTAGAACAGGAACGGATTTTCGGAAATCGTCAGCCGAAGATCATTCAGGAAATAAAACCTGACACGGAAACGAAATCCGGCAATACCGAAACGCGCACCACCGGCGCGGTCAATCGCCGTCCGGTCATCAAACAGGACAACGATACCAATCAATCGCCCGATTACAATCCGCAGACGAATACGCCGACGCGCACGACCGGCGGCGGAAAAACGGACAATAACGACGAACGGAAAGTCGAACAAAAACCTGTTCGCCAGAAACCGCGCGACGAAAATCAGACTCCGCCGATTTTCGAGCAGCCGCGCCAAAAGGAAGAACGCCGTCAACCGCAGCCGACGTTTCCGCAACGCACCGAGGAAAAACCGCGTCAGGAACAACCGAAACGCGAAGAACCAAAACGCGAAGAACCCAAGCCTGAACAGCCTCAGCCAAAGAACGAGCCGAAACCTGAAAATAAACCGGCCCAACCGACGATCATTGATCGTAAGTCGGACAAAGACAATTAGTTTAAGGCAAAAGGCAAAAGTAAAAAGGCAAAAGATTTTCAGAATCCTTTGCCTTTTTTGTTTCTTTAGTAAAAGAGTTTTAATAAACTACCCCAGTAAGAAATTTCTCGATTATTAGATTTTGCCGCCAAGAAAGCGCGAACCAAAGTTGAAAAGAGTTTTATATTAGCTTCTAAACTTAGCGGATTTGGCATTTTGGTAATAAAAAATTTAATGGGGTAGGTTATTAAATTTCTTTTACTTCCTTAGTCAATTCTTACTTTATCCACCGAGAATTGCTGACTTTTTATCCGCCGTAAATCCGGAAGCGGATTATATGATATAATTCGTCAAATTATTTTGCTTTTATAATATTTTATCAATTCAGGAGATTATCAAATGGCTGTTGATTACAGTAAGATTCAAGAACTTTTAGGCGATGATGCAGAAACACTTTTAAATTATTCGACCCCGAAAATTGCGAAGGAAAATTTATATGTTCCGGGCGGCGATTTTGTTGACCGCGTGTGGATGGATTCAGACCGCACACCGCAGGTTTTGCGTTCAATCCAAACGCTTTTCGATAACGGCAGACTTGCCAAATCGGGTTATCTTTCGATTTTGCCGGTTGATCAGGGCATCGAACACAGCGGAGGCGCGAGCTTTGCGCCGAATCCGAAACTTTTCGATCCAAAAAACATCGTCGAACTCGCCATCGAAGGCGGCTGCAACGCGGTTGCTTCGACCTACGGCGTGCTTGGCGCAGTGGCGCGAAAATACGCGCACAAAATTCCGTTTATCGTCAAGATCAATCACAACGAACTGCTCACTTATCCGAACAAAGCTGACCAGATTTTGTTCGGAACTTTGGAACAGGCGCGAAATATGGGCGCGGTGGCGGTCGGCGCGACCGTCTATTTCGGTTCGGATGAATCGGGACGGCAAATCGTCGAAATCGCTAAAGCCTTTGCCCACGCGCACGAACTCGGAATGGCGACGATTCTTTGGTGCTATCTGCGTAATAATAAATTCAAATCGTCGGAAGGCGATATGCACACGGCGGCAGATTTGACCGGACAGGCAAACCATCTCGGCGTCACGATTCAAGCCGACATCATCAAGCAAAAATTGCCCGAACGCAACGGCGGTTATAATATGCTCAACACCGAGAGCAGCTATGGCAAGACCGATAAAAGGATCTATACAGAACTAACGAGCGAGCACCCGATCGACCTTGTTCGCTATCAGGTTGCTAATTGCTATATGGGACGGTGCGGGCTGATTAATTCCGGCGGCGAATCAAAAGGCGCAAGCGACCTTGCAGACGCCGTTCGCACAGCGGTAGTTAACAAACGCGGTGGCGGCACCGGATTGATCTCGGGACGCAAGGCCTTT
>JANPDZ010000533.1:0-3828 GCA_031431735.1 Acidobacteriota bacterium
CCCTTTGATTTTCAAGACTCATCCAAATAAGTTGGCGTGGTGAGAAATTCAATGCCAATCGGCAATTTCTTTCCAAAAAACCAAAGACCAAAGACCAAAGACCTAATCAGGTATATTCTACTTCGTAATTCCGACCTGAGTTAACGCATACGCATAATCAAACGCGACTTCTTTCAAACGGTCGTAGCGTCCCGATGAACCGCCGTGTCCCGCGCCCATATTGGTTTTGAGCATAATGATGTTTTTGTCGGTTTTCATCTCGCGCAATTTCGCGGCAAATTTCGCGCCTTCCCAATACGGAACTTGCGAGTCGTTGAGCGAAACTTCGATCAGCATATTCGGATAATTCTGCGCTTTGACATTTTCATACGGCGAATATTTGATCATATAATCCCACGCTACTTTCTCGTTCGGATTGCCCCATTCGATCCATTCTTCGGTCGTCAAAGGCAAGCTCGCATCGAGCATCGTGTTCATTACGTCAACAAACGGAACTTGCGCGATGACCGCATGGAAAGTTTCCGGCGACATATTGACGACGCCGCCCATCAGGAGTCCGCCCGCGCTTCCGCCTTGAATGACGAGCCGGTCGCTTGATGTATAGTTGTTCGCCGTCAACCATTTGGCGGAATCAACAAAATCGTAAAAGGTATTTAATTTCTTAAACATCCGACCATCCTGCCGCCATTTTTCGCCGAGTTCAGAACCGCCGCGAATATGCGCGATGGCGTAGATCATTCCTCTATCCAATAGACTCAGACGCGCCGTCGAAAAATTCGGCGTCGTCGAGAAACCATACGAGCCGTAAGCGTAAAGCAGCATCGGTGCGGAACCGTCAAGCGGCGTGCCTTTTTTCCAGACAATCGAGATCGGAACTTTCACGCCGTCACGCGCGACCGCCCACAAACGCTTGGTTTCATACTGCGTTTTATCATAGCCCGACGGAATTTCCTGCTGTTTGAGCAGTTCGCTATTGCGGGTTTTGAAATCGTATTGGTAGGTCGAATTCGGCGTAATCATCGAAGAATAAGTGTATCGAATGACGGGCGTGTCAAATTCCGGATTGGTTGACATTCCCATCGTGTAAACGTCTTCGGGCGTCGCAATGCGAGCCGCCGCCCGGCGCGTTTTCAAATCCATCACCTTGAGATATTCCAAACCGTTCTGAACTTCCGACACAACCGCGTAATCTTTGAAAAAATCAATTCCGTCAATCTTGATCGCCGGGTTGTGCTTAACAAAATCCTTCCATTTTTTTTCTGACGGATCTTTCAGCGGCGCACGCACGATCTTGAAATTTTCCGCGTTTTTGTTGGTCACGATGTAAAATTCATTGTTGTTAAAATCGGCGGAATATTCGTGATTTTCGCGGCGCGGGCTGATGATCTTCCATTCGCCCATCGGATTGTCGGCGGATAGATAGCGATATTCACGTGAAGTTTTGGCTTGCGAGCCGAGCATCAACATCTTTTTATCGCGTGAGCGTCCGACACCGATATTGAAAAGCAAGTCTTTTTCTTCAAAAAGCAAATCATTTTTGTCAGTCCCGACCGTGTGCCGCCAGAATTTGTCGGAACGCTTCGAGGTTGCATCTTCCTGCACGACAAACAGATATTTGCCGTCGTTTGACCACTCGGTCGAAGTTACGCGCTCAATTCTGTCGGACAAAATCGTCCCGGTCCGCAGATCCTTGATCTGCAAAGTATATTGACGATAGCCGGTCGTGTCGGTTGAAAAAGCCAGTAAATTGCCATCATCCGAAACGTCGAAACTACCGATTGCAAAATATTTGAAGCCTTCTGCCATCGCGTTTTGGTCAAGCAATACTTCCGCGTCTTTCAGGTCTTTGGTTTTGCTTCTGAGATAGACGTTATATTGCTTGCCTTCTTCGCTTTTAGTGAAATACCAGAAATTGCCGAGTTTATACGGAACGCTCGAATCGGTTTGCTTGATGCGTCCGATCATTTCCTTGTAAAGATTATCCGCAAACGGCTGATGCGGTTTCATAAAACTTTCCGTATAAGCGTTTTCGTCTTCGAGATATTTGATTATTTCGGGATCTTTCTTTTCGTTTCGGTCGCGTAGCCACGCATAATTATCGGTAATTTCGTAGCCGTGAATTTTTAATACTTTTGCTTCTTTTTTTGCAACAGGCGGTCTCATATCGGTTTGGGCAATGATTACAGTGTTGCCGATGACAATCACGATAAATGCCAGAATCAAAACGTAAAACATTTTACTCATTTTGCCAAGCTCCTTTTTATATTTGTCGGGGAGTGAATTTGTTTGCATTATGTTACGCCATTTTACCAGTTTTGTTTCGTTTCGGGTAATCCTGAGACTTGGTATTTTTGCCGCTTTAATGTAATATTATCAAACAAACGGAATTTTAGCTTTTTTCTGAACATTCAGAATTGTTTTTTGTAACTCTCCCTCAAAGTTATCAAAGGCGTTTTTTGTTGAATTGAAAATTTATTTTTGACCCGAAAGGGCTTGAGGAGGCATAGTAATGAAACATCGGAACAATCTTTTTAGACAGACATTTTTGTCCTTATGCAGCTCTCTGCTTATTTTTGCAATCGGCGGTCAAACCGCTTTGCTGGCTTTTGGTGATAAAGCCAATCTTGATAAAAATCCCCGAAGCAAAACTGAAAAACCAAAAGAAGCGGTTGAAAATACGCCGGTCGAGACTTCGATCATCCCGGCACCGGAATTCAGTTTGTTTGACGGCAAACAAACCAAAACCGCCACCAATATCGTGCCGCAGGTCGGCACGGATTTAGGCGAGGAAATCGAACCGAACGGCACATTTATGACGGCAACCGCTTTGACCGGCAGTGAAGTCAAGATCAGGGGCGATGTCTTTGGGAATGGCGATCTGGATTGGTTTAGATTTACCGCCGCTGCCGGCGACCGCGTTTATGCCGCGGTGATGACGAGTTATTCTTCAAGCGCCAGCACCGACTCTCAGTTGCGGCTTTTTGCTTCGGACGGAACAACCCTTATCGAGTTTGATGATGACGACGGTTCGCTCGGCGGTTTGTCTTCGAGCATTGCCAACGCGACCATTCCTTCCGCCGGAACTTATTATTTGCAAGTCAAACATTTTTCGGCGACCAACACGCTGCGTCCTTACGAACTATATCTCAGCGTGGAAAGCGGTGCGCCGACTCCTGAAGTCGAGGCGAATGACACGCCCGCGACGGCAAATCCACTTCCGGCAAGCGGTTGGGTGAGCGGTGCGCGAAATCCGGCGGTCGCGACCGAACAGGATTGGTATTCGATGGCACTCAACGCGGGCGATACCGTTTATCTTAGTTTGGATTTGGACCCGGAGAGAGACCTTACAACCTGGAACGGACGACTTGGAATAGCATTATTTGGAGACGCAAATAACCAGATATTGGTTGTTGACGACGCTGGTACGGTCGATACGATAGATTCCGAAGCGATGTATATGACGGTCAAAACCGCGGGAACATATTACGCCTTTGTTGATTCGGCAACTGCCGCAACCGGCGGACCGACTGCGACGTATAATTTGAGCGTTACCATCATCCCGAAAACTAACGTCGGCGTCAACTGCACGACCTACACAAGCACCAACGTTCCGCTTCCGATCGCCGATGGAGTGTTGACTTCTTCGACCATCACAGTTCCGGCGACGATGGGGCGGATCGCCAGCACAAAGGTTTCGATCAACGCAACCCATACCCTGATGGCGGATATGGATGTAAATCTGCGTTCGCCGAACACCAACGATAACGGTTTGTTCAACGACATCGGTTCGGCGGCAACGGGCGGACAAACGATGATGGACATCACGCT
>JANPDZ010000534.1:0-2973 GCA_031431735.1 Acidobacteriota bacterium
GACAAAGCCCGTGAAACGGGCGACAGA
This sequence comes from Acidobacteriota bacterium, assembly GCA_031431735.1. Classification (GTDB taxonomy): domain Bacteria; phylum Acidobacteriota; class Blastocatellia; order Pyrinomonadales; family Pyrinomonadaceae; genus JAFDVJ01. Next base: position 28 of record JANPDZ010000534.1, read on the forward strand.
CACTTCTGTCGCAGGCTACGCCAGCTCAAAATTTGTGGCTACCGATTCCCGTAGCTGTCGCTACGGGCTACACGCTGTCATCTGCTACGCAGACTTATTTAGGAAAGATGTCTAATATAAATGCCCGTTTGAAATCCGTATTTAGTGTTTTTTTTCTATCCCGACCGCTTCCCGAAAAAAGCGATTTCACCCGAAATCTTTCCGAGACTTCCCGCCATTCACGGCCTTTAAGGATTATTTTTATGCTCATATTGTATTTTTTCAACTTTTCAGTTCACTTATTAAAAGTTTTATTGCTAAATAGTTACTTATCAAGTTAAAATTTCAACACTTTTTGTATCAAATCATAAAATGGAGAGAAAAAAGAGAAAATATGAAATTTCTTAAAATCGGACTGGTCACAGTCACTTTGGCATTATTTATTTTTGCCTGTTCTGACACCAAAACTACAACAAACACAACAAATAATCCAACATCTGTAAGCAATTCGACAAAACCTGCGTCGACCAACACAAGTACTCCACCGGCGACACCGGTAGATGAATTTGCAACAGTCAGAAAAATTTTTTCCGAAGAATGTATCAAATGTCATAAAGAAAATGGCACTGGCGGAGAATCGGTCGTTGACGGCAAAAAAATCAAAGCCCCTGATTTCACTTCTGAAAAGTTAAAAAAAGATTTCGACGAAGCCGACTGGAGTGATATTGTAACTAACGGAGAAGGCAGTAAAATGCCTGCTTTTGGCAAGAAACTCAGCGAATCTGACATAAAAAATCTTGTCAAAATGATCCGCAAGGATTTTCAAGGTAAATAGTTTTGTCTGAAATTTGATTATAGTCAGTTTTGGATTATTTGATTTGCAAATCAAATTTCAGCAAACTACAATCTAAATTACTTTGCACCTGTAGCTCAGCTGGATAGAGTATCTGGCTTCGAACCAGAGGGTCGCAGGTTCGAATCCTGCCGGGTGTACCATTTTAATTCTTTTATTATCAATAAGATAAAGGACAAAAAAGCAAGCCGAGCGAGCTTGCTTTTTTGCGTTTGTGTGCCTGTGCCAAATTTGAAATTAGCCTGATTTCAGCATCATTTCCAGTTTGGCGGTCGCATCTTCTTGCATCGTCGGTAAGACGTGCGAGTAAGTATCAAGCGTTAAAACGATGCTTGAATGTCCGAGCCTTTCTTGCACGATCTTTGGATTATGGCTAAAACCAACTTAACAAATTTTTTTACTTGAGTGTTTTGCTGATATTTCATACAATCGCAATGCTTGACCTTTAACATTCACAATGACTTCGGATTTAACTTTTCTAACAAATGAACCTGAACGCAAACTTTCCACGCGGCTTAATGTCCTTTTGTCTAAATCAAGCCGTTTCGATTGCCTTGTCGGATATTTTTATCTGAGCGGTTTTTATTTGATTCAGAAATCACTTGAACCTTGCGAGAAAGTCCGTATTCTCGTAGGTTTGAAAACAGAAAGCGAAGTCTATAAAGCGTTACAACAAGCAAAGATTCAGCAAACTTTCGATTTTCGTTCAACTTCTGAAACTGTCAAAGATTTTAAGAATCTTGTTTTAGAGCAACTTACAAATGCCGACGAAACCGCCGAAATCGAAACAGGAATTGAGCAATTTGTCCGATGGTGTAGCGAAGGAAAGGTTGAAGTCCGGGCGTATGATAAACATCCGATTCACGCTAAACTTTACATTTTTTCATTCGACAAAGACCAAGTTGATAAAGGGCGCGTGATTACCGGCTCAAGCAATCTTTCGGTCAGCGGATTGTATAATAATCTTGAATTCAACGTCGAGTTGAAAAATCCAAGCGATTACGATTTTGCCACTGAACAGTTTGAAAGATTATGGAAAGAATCGGTCGAGGTTTCAGAAGACTTTGTTCAAACCGTCAAAAATGAATCGCACTTGGCGCAATTTTCGCCTTATCAACTCTTTCTCAAATTTCTTTATGAATATTTCCGTGTTGAACTTAACCAACCGCGTGAACTAGAACAGGATTATCAGCCGGACGGATTTTTGCGCCTTCAGTATCAACACGACGCAGTTTTGACCGCTAAACGCATTGTTGAGGAATATAACGGCGCATTTATCGCCGATGTTGTCGGACTTGGTAAAACATATATGGCGGCAATGCTGGCGCGTGAACTCGACGGCAGAAGCCTTGTTATCGCTCCGCCTGCCTTAACTGACAAAAACAATCCGGGCGCGTGGCAGAATGTTTTTCACGATTTCGGGGTGCGCGGCTTTCACGTTGAATCGGTCGGCAAACTCGATCAAATTCTAAAGCTCGATCTGAGCAGGTATCAGTATGTCTTTATTGACGAAGCGCACCGTTTCCGCAATGAAGATAATGAAACTTACGAAAAACTTCATAAAATCTGTAAATCAAAAGCCAAACTTCCAAACGGCGATCTAAAAGAAAAAGGAATTATCTTGGTCACGGCAACGCCTTTTAATAATCGCCCGAACGATCTTTTGAGCTTACTCAAACTTTTTCAAAGCTCGCGTAACAGCACACTTCCAAATTTACCGAATCTGGATAATTTTTTCCGCAACTTAAATACCCGTTTACGAATGTATCATCGAATCAACGATCGTGAAAATTATCTAAAAACGATGCGTGAAAATGCGCGTGAAGTCCGCGAACGCATCTTAAAATATTTGATGGTTCGCCGGACACGTTCAGAAATCAGTAATTATTACGGCGAAGATTTGGCAAAACAAAATCTAAAGTTTCCCGAAGTTGCTGACCCGCAACCCGTCTTTTATGAATTGTCGCAACGCGAAAATGAGATTTTTACGCGAACGATTGAACGCATTGCCAAACAAATCACTTATTCACGTTATCGCCCTTTAATTGACCACTATTTCAAAGGCGATTTAGACGAAAATCGGACGACCGCGCAAAATAACCTTGCCGCGTTTA
>JANPDZ010000535.1:0-1905 GCA_031431735.1 Acidobacteriota bacterium
CTTCAAAATTCTACTTGCGATAGACGGTTATTACAAAGTTAAAGACAGCGTAAAATATCCGGCAGTGATGTTGATGCACGGCATTAACGACCCCATAGTTCAACCTTGGCAGTCGGCGAAAATGGCGGCGCGTCTGCAAGCGTCAAGCGCAAGCGACAAGCCTGTTCTGCTTCGCATTGATTACGATGCCGGACATGGTGTTGGCACGACGATACAACAACGAAATGAACAAAACGCTGATATTTTCGCATTTTTATTTCAACAGCTTGGCGCAACCAAACGGTAATTTTTTTCAGGTGGTAACAATTGGATTGCGGACGGGCGGCACAACAAATCAATGGACGTGAGGGCGAAACAGCGACTTTGTTATCTGGCTTGTCCGTTTCCCCGATGTTGCGTGGTGGCGGTTTCGCCCCACGTCAACTCAGCCGTTCGACGGCTTCTTTTAATTCGTGAGGTGCAAATTATGAAAACTCTAAAAACTTATTTCCTGTTTGTTATTGCTCTTGTTTCGCTTCAAATTTCCGTTTCAGCGCAAGACAACTGTATTGCTTACGATGATAATGGTGAATGTGAAAGAAGATGCACTTCTTACAATTCTAATGGTTCTTGCGACACCGTTGAAGTTATTTTGCGTCGCAGCAGAAGTTCAAGCAGTTCCAAATCAAATAATTCGTCAAATCCGGTAAATAATTCTAACGAAGAAAATCTGTCTGACGAGGAAAAGCGAGCTAGAGAACGCAACAGAGCATACGAGGCGCAAAAGAACGGACAAAACAACACGGCTACAAAACCGCAAACAATCGTCGTAACTCGAAAACCGGGCGAATCGGACGAAGATTTTCGCGCTCGTCAACGCACCGCCGCTTACGAAGCGCAAAAGAAAGAACAAAAGCAGGAAGAGCAACTCCCGGCAGTTGACGAATGGACGAAAGAAGATGCAAAGAAATATCCGGGTGCGGACAAAGTTCGTTGGGAAAGAGCAACCTGCCAAGTCTCTGCGGGCGGAGTAACAAAATGCCCGCAAGCAGCTTTAAATTTCACGGCAGCCATTACTGACAAAACCGGGTGGGTTGCTCTTCAAGGTGCTTATATGCAAATCAGCAATCCGAATTCAAAATACCCATTGTATTTCGGAATAGGATGGGGTTTGAGAGACAAACTTGAGCCGGGCGAAACTAGAATCGTTGAATTGCCCCCGCAATATGTTCCAACGAATCCAAGCGAACGGCTGGCGTTGTCGCCGCGAGTGGCAACAATCGAAGTTAGATATGTCGTGCCTTAAAAATTACGCACATATTCAAAAATCAAACAAAAATTAAGGAGAAAGAAAATGAAAATGAGAAAACACCTTTTCACTGTTTTGATGTTCGCGCTTTTCGTGTTCGTGTCAGCAAGTCCAAGCGTGTTGGCGCAGGAAGAAGAAAGTTCAGCGACAATGGTAGAAACCGCAAAATTTCTGTCTAACAAAGCTGGAATTATAATATCAGGACCTTCAGACAAAGAAGCGTGCCAAGTTAATTCGTTCATAACCAAACTTAACGACAATGGCACAGGGTATCTTGCCTATTTTGCTTTCAATTTGAAGGACGTTGACCCACTTTCAATAAGAGTTTCAAATAAAATCAAATTGAATCACCTTTACGATTTCAGAATTTCTCGTTTTGAGCAGGAAAATGCATACTTCATTTATTTAGAAACAACATCGAATGAACAATCCTCAAAGTTAGTGGAAGCAGAGGTAGAAGATGTTACAATGAATGAAAAAAAGGAAATGACTAAAACCAACAGTAAAAAGTATAAAGTTGATACCGCATTTATTGAGATGCGTGATAAAGAAATGTCAGACAGAGTTGTAAAGGCATTAAAACATCTTACTAAACTTTGTGGCGGTAAAATTGACCC
>JANPDZ010000536.1:0-1943 GCA_031431735.1 Acidobacteriota bacterium
ACTTCTGCCAATTCCAGAATCGTTAGATTTTTTATTAAATTATTTGATGAAAAAGTGATTGTTCGCAGTCAAGACCCGATTCGGTTAGATGATTTTTCCGAACCCGAACCCGACATTGTTTTGGCAAATTGGGACGAAAAAGAATATGCCGAAAATCACCCGACACCGGCGGATATTTTGCTTATCATGGAAATTTCCGACACGACACTCGCTTACGACCGCGCCGACAAAGCCCGCGCTTATTCACGCAACGGCATTCAGCAGTATCTTTTGCTCAATCTGCAAAACGAAACGCTCGAAGATTACCGCGAACCAAACGCCGATGGTTACGGCGCAAAAAGAACCTATCGAAGCGGCGATGTTTTTAATCTGGTCGCGTTTCCCGAAATCGAAATTAAATTTGACGATCTGTTTTGAACTCCAAATAATTTGAAGCTATGAATATCAAAAAAATTACGTTCGCGTTTGTTCTGCTTGCGCTCTTTTCGCTTTCCGCTTTCGCTGAGTCGCGGTTTGTAAAGGTCAAAGGTCATCAGTTTTTCATTGGCGGCAACCTTTATTATTTTATCGGCACAAATTATTGGTATGGAACGCTGTTAGGTTTGGAAACAGACAAGAAACGCGGCGTTGAAAGGCTTCGCAAAGAACTTGATTTTTTAAAGGCGAACGGCATCACTAACTTGCGGATTATGGCGGGCGCGGAAGGCGCAGGTTTGATAAATGGTGTAAACAGAGTCGGTCCGCCGTTGCAAACCGAGCAGGGGAAATTCAACGAAGAGATCCTTGACGGGTTGGATCTGATTCTCTTTGAAATGGGCAAACGCAATCTGAAAGCAATTGTCTTTTTCAGCAACAACTGGGAATGGAGCGGCGGTTTTCAGCAGTATTTGATCTGGAACAATCTCGTGCCGAAGGATCAGGAAACGCGCAAGCTGACGTGGGACGAGCAGCGCGATATTGTCGCGCAGTTTTACGCGTGCGAGCCTTGCAAAGCCGCGTATAACAAGCAAGTTGAACTCGTGATGAACCGCACCAATAAATTCAGCAAAAAGAAATACATTAACGATCCGGCAATTATGGCTTGGGAACTTGCGAACGAACCGCGACCGATGCGCCCTGCTGCCGAAAAAGATTACAAAAAATGGATCGCGGATGTTACCGCGATGATCAAAGCGAAGGACAAAAATCATCTCGTCACGCTCGGACACGAAGGCTCGATCGGCACGGAAAGTTTGAAATTATTCGAGGAAATTCACGCCGATAAAAACGTTGATTATCTGACGATTCACATCTGGGCGAAAAATTGGGGCTGGTTTGAGGGCGATAAGGTTGCTGAAGGTTATTCAAACGTCGTCGAAAAAGCCACGAATTACATTAACGAACATATCGCCTCAGCCAAAAAACTGAACAAACCGCTCGTCATCGAAGAATTCGGTCTGCCGCGCAACGCGCAATCGTTCGATATTACTTCTTCGACCTCGCTGAGAGATGATTATTACGGGAAAATGTTTGCGTTCGTTTCCGACAGCGCGAAATCGGGCGGCGTTCTCGCGGGAGCAAATTTCTGGGCGTTCGGCGGCACTTCGCGCCCGACAAAAGATCAGATCTTCTGGAAAAAGGGCGACGATTATATGGGCGATCCGCCAATGGAAGAACAAGGCTTGAACACCGTTTTCGACAGCGATAAAACGACTTGGGCGGTGATCAATAAATATTCTAAACCGCTCGTGAAAAACTAAAATTTCCTGAAATTATTTGGGCAAAACCGGTAAATATATGGAATAATTTAGTAGTTCGTAAACGGGCGCAATTCTGATTTGTCCCCCCCTTAATTGGCAGAAGAGGGTAAAAGATGTTTAGAATTGGTAATGAAAAAAAAACTAACACTAAACAAACAATTTACCCCCATCACCAATTTACTACAAAACCTTGAAATTGACGAA
>JANPDZ010000537.1:0-1661 GCA_031431735.1 Acidobacteriota bacterium
AAAGAAAATCAATCAATTGACAGCAAATTTGAGGTCTGGAAGGGTTGCTTTGCGCCCGCGTTGTTATCAATTTTCGATTTAAAAAAAACAATCCCCATTCAAGAGTAATTCGTAAAAATTTGTGAATGTTCGCGGCTTAATAATTCGAAAATAGATACCGTATTTTTCTCAACCAAACAATTTTTTATTGAAAACCGACATTTTCTTTTTATCAATTGTATTTTCAGCTAAAATAAAACATATTTTTTGTGAGGTAAATAAAAATGTCAACCGTAAATACAGAAGAAAAACTTGATTCATGGACCGGTTTTTACGATCAAATGTTTCCGATTTCTTTGAAAATAAACACCAAATCGTGGACTAATGATGAATATTTCGATTTTTGCCAAAAACACCAAGACCTAAGAATCGAAACAAATAAATACGGAGACTTGATGATCATGCCGCCAACAGGAGGAGAAACCAGCGATAGAAATACGGAAATTATCAGACAACTTGCAAATTGGGGAAAAGAGAATAAAAAAGGAAAAGTTTTTGAATCAAATGTTGAGTTTGAGCTGCCAAGCGGGGCAAAAAAATCTCCTGACGCATCTTGGATTTTGAAGGAAAGATATTTCGCCTTAACTCAAAAAGAGCGCGAAGGTTTTCCGCCGATCTGTCCTGATTTTGTAATTGAATTACGTTCAAAATCCGATAGATTAAAGCCGATTCAGGACAAAATGGCGGAATATATTGAAAACGGTGTGCGGCTCGGATGGTTGATTGATCCTTATCAAAAACAAGTTCATATTTACCGCAAAAGCGGCGAAATCGAGATTTTGGAAAATCCGAAAACTGTTTCGGGCGAAGATGTTTTAGAAGGTTTTGTGTTGGGTCTGGAAGAAATTTTATGAGCGATCAGGAAATGTATGCACAGCGTGGTTTTGGCAATAAAGTCGGTTTTGGCGAGCGTCCGGCTTTGCTGATAATTGATTTTATCAAAGGATTTACCGACACAAACTGTCCGCTTGGCTCAAATTTGGATAAAGAGTTAGCCGCGACCAAACAACTGCTTGCTGAGTTCCGTTCTCAAAATTTACCGGTCCACTTTACAACGACCGTTTATGACGAAGCGATGGTTTCTGCCGGAGTTTTTGTCAAAAAAGTTCCGAGCCTCGCGCATCTTAAATCAGGTTCAAATTGGGTAGAAATTGACGACCGTTTAGCTCCGATTTCAGGTGAAGTTGTTTGGACAAAACAATATGCTTCGGCATTTTTCGGGACTGCTTTGGCTTCTGCCTTGATAGCGCAAAAAGTTGATACTTTGATAGTTACGGGTTGCACCACATCGGGTTGTGTGCGCGCTTCGGCAGTTGATTCGTGCCAACACGGTTTCCGCACAAATGTCGTCAAAGATTGCGTCGGCGACCGTTCCGCTTCCGCCCACGAAGCGAATTTGTTTGATTTAAACGCGAAATATGCTGATGTTGTCAGTTTGGAAGATGTAAACAAATATCTTTTCGATAATGCAATTCCCTATTAATGAGTCCACTCCGAAAACCCTTATTTGATAGAAAAATCGTTCAATCGCTGAATTTGTAGTTTTGTAAGTCATTGAAAACAAAGAATCTCAAAAATGGTAAAATTCAATTTTAAGACCCAAAACTGCTAAAAATGACTTT
>JANPDZ010000538.1:0-7771 GCA_031431735.1 Acidobacteriota bacterium
AAATGAATCAAATGAAACGGCAATGGCAGAATCTTCCGATCACATTTCTGAAATTGAACCATTGCAAAAGAAAATAAAATTAGGCAAAAAACGGGAAAAAGAAAATATTTCCAATTTCTCGATTTTTGATGCAACATCTAAAAAAGACGAACCTCAAAACATTCTTGAAGAAAATCCGGAACAGCCCGTGACAGAAATTCTGGAAGTTTCTTCGCTACAAGTTTCCGAAGAAATTTTGGTTGAAGAAGATAAATCGTTGTCGGAAATGTCGGAAGATATTGAAGAAGAATATTCAGCAAATAAAACGTCTGATTCAGCCACAACCGCCGTAACAGAAGTTTTGGACAATTTTCCGTTTGCCGAAAATGATTCGCCTGCAGATGTTGTAAAACAATCGAATATCGAAACCGACGTTTTCAATTACAACGAAAAAACCGCCAGATTTGCCGATTTGTTTGCCGAAGAGACAAAACAAAAACCGACAACCAAAGAAACTGAGAAGATTGAACATTCGTCATCGATTCGCGACGAGAGCGAAAATAATGAAGGTTTGTCTGATATAAGCAATATGTCGTTGGTTTTTGAAGATGCCGAACATATTCTGGACGAACTTTTTCCCGACGAAAAAAGCTCGGATATTCAATCAAGCCAAACCTCGCAGCCAACTGAAATTTTTGAAAGCAACCAGCCAATTTCGATCCCGAACGAACCTTTACCGGAATTTGAAAATTCATCGTCAGATGTTTTGGCTAAATTTAAAGCAGAAACTGTTTTTTCACGCGAAATTGTAGAAGATAAAAGCAAGGCTTTTTCTGATAGCGGATTGAGCGAATCTGTCAGCGAAAATCTTCTGACTAATCAAATCATTTCTTTGCCGGAGAACTCCGTGTCATCGCCGGAAACGCACATTTTACCGGAAACTGATGAACCTGTTTTTTCGCAAGAAATTCAATCAAGAACAAATAACAAAAGACCGTTAATTTTCGCCGCCATCGGAGTTTTTAGTTTTGTCTTTTTAGCCGGTGCTACCGTTTTTGGCCTTTGGTTCTTTAGCGGGAACAAAACGACGGATGAAACCGTTTCCAATTCCAAAATTGATTCCAATGTGAACAGTTTGAGCAATTCGAACAGTTTGAGCAAACCGGGTCAGAATACGCCGCCGGCAGGAATGGCATTTATTCCGGGTGGTGAATTTATGTTGGGAAGCGATACGGGCGATGATTATTCGCGTCCGGCGCACAAAGTTTCGGTCAAGTCGTTTTATATAGATTTAACGGAAGTTACCAACGAAGATTACAAAAAATTCGTTGACGCGACCAATCAAAAACCGCCGCCAAACTGGAAAAACAATAACTTTCCCGACGGCAAGGCAAAATTTCCCGTGACGGGCGTTGATTGGGACGATGCCAATGCCTACGCAAAATGGGCGGGAAGGCGTCTGCCGACCGAAGAAGAATGGGAATTCGCCGCCCGTGGAACAGATGGTCGAATTTATCCGTGGGGCAACGATTGGGGAACCAAACTCGCAAACGCCGATAAAAACGCGCAATCGCATAAAGGAACGACAGAAGTAGGTGAGCATTCAGGCAAATCGCCGTTTGGCTTATACGATATGAGCGGCAACGTCTGGGAATGGACGGCAAGCGAGGCGAAGGCGTATCCAAACGGAAAAATTTTACCAAATGAATCAATTGAGCCGAAAATCATTCGTGGCGGTTTTTTCGGTAGCTCAAAAGATAAAGCGACAACATTTTTCCGCCGTCCATATGGAACGCGTAGAGAAAAGGATGGTTATGAAAACACGGGTTTTCGTTGTGTCAAAGATATTCCTGAAAAATAACTTATAGGACAAGATATGAAACGATTTATGCAGCTTTTCTTGATTTTATTTGTTTCAAGCGGTTTTGTTTTCGCGCAAAACGAAGACGGGAGTTTGAAAACAACGCCCACCAAAACAACGCCGAAAAAAACCACCAAAACAACCCCGACGAAAAAGAAACCAACCGTTTCAAAAACATTGCCAACTTCGAAAAAAACTCCATCGAAAACGGTGGTCAAAACAAAACCGAAAAATAAAAAAAAACCAGCCAAAATAATTTATCCAAGTTTAACTTTGACGGTCAGCGAACCCGCAAGCGAGATTTTTTTATCGAATGACGAGGGCAATGTTTTTGAAGATCAGGATTCGGCTTTGACCGATAAAAACGGCGTGCTTAAGATTAATGAAATCCCGGCCGGAAATTACAAGCTGACTGTGCGCAAGAACGGATTTTCTGACGATGAAAGAATAATCTCCGTCGTCGTCGGCAAGGTCAATTCTTTTTCAATAAGTTTGCGGACTTCCGCCGCGTATCTGTCAGTCAATACGAATATCGAAGGCACCAGTATTGAAATCGAAAATGTCGGCGAATATCAAAACGGAGTTGAAAATTTGCTTCTCGCGCCGGGAACTTATCGCGTCAGCGTTTATAAAAAAGGCTATATTTCCGACACAAAAAGCGTTTCGATAAATTCCGCCGGACAAAAAGAAGAACTGTCTTTTGTCTTAAATCCGTTACCGGTTCAAGAACTTCTTTCAACCGCGGCGGACGCTTTGCTTCGCAACGATTCAAATCTCGCGCTTCGCAGCAGCAAAAGAGTTCTTACCGTTCAACCCGACAACGCAAAAGCGAATTTGCTCGGCGGACTTGCTTATTTCAAAGGTTCGAATCCGCCGGACGGAGTTTTTCTTTTGAGCCGCGCGATCAGTTACGGCGAAACCGTTTCGCTTCCTGTTCGCATTTTTAATAAAGAAAAAGGTAATTTACAACTTATTGCGGGAAACCTGATCTTTGGAAGAAACAGTTTGGAATTCAAGTCGGCAAACCGACCTGAATTAAATTTCTTAACTTCTCAAACACAGTTTACAGAACTTTTTGAAAAATTTGACGAATTCGGCATAAAACATATTTCGATCAAGGCAAAAGGCGATTTTAACGGAAAAGCCGACCGCCGCACGGTGCTCCTCTATTCGGAGCAGGCCGCCGTCAGGGCTTCAAAAAAAGAATTATTATGTCTGAATTGCACGGCAAATTCTTGTCCGTGTCAACTGGAAGAAACGGCGTTGTACGATCTGATAAATCTTTGGCGTAACGGAAATTTTCTTGCTTTTGAACCGACGTTTGGCGCGGTGATTTTCCCATCGGAAGATTTTGAACTTTTGCAAACAGCAAAATTCTCGTTAAAGCTGCCGGAAAACTGGCAAATTCTTGCCCGTAACGACAACCAGATATTTGCCGCCCCAACCGGCGGGTATCTCAAAATTCAAAATACAACGAATTTTCATTATTCACATGGAATTGATGCGGTAATTGCTGATAACCCTACGCAGCTTGATTTAAATCAAGCGGTAAAGAATCTTACGCAATCAATAATACAAGGCAATACGTACTTAAGGCTGGAGAAAACGGTGACGGTTAAACTCCCCTTTGGCGACTGTCTGGTTTCGACATTAAAAGGTCTCTCGCCTATTTCAAAACGGCAGGAGATCATTAATCTTTATACGGCAATATCACCAAACGGAGATATTTTTTATATCACAACCGTCGTTCCTCCCGATGAAATCGCGGATTATGAAAATGTCTTTCGGCGAATTTTGAATTCGGTGTCGTTTCGTTAAATGGCGGGAGTCCAAAAATTGCGGCCACCGTCAGGAGTCTTTTTTAATCCCAATTTTGTAAGTTCATTTTCAGCGACGCCCAAATATGTAAAATGCGGCAGATCCGAAACAACCGTTTGAAACCAGCCGTGCCGCGCCAGAATTTCACGCACTTTCGGATTTTCGAATTCCGAAATGTCCAATGCGAGCATCGAAAGATGTTGCGATGCTCCGGGCGGTGCGACCGAATACATAATAGATTTTGACAGATCTTTGGCGAAAAACATACCTTGCTCTTCTAACTTAAAGATTTCAGACACTTGTTCAAATGGCGCGAGAGATTTGATCCGATCGGCTTCGGCTTGTGTTAATCTTCCCTTTCCAACCCAATGCGTTAAGCCAGGATTGACCCGACTTGCCCAGAGTTCGACCGTTCCCGAATAGGTTCGCCGCGCCGCATCAGCCCCGCGCGGTGTAATTGTCAGGTTATTTTGTTTGGCTTCGCCGACCGCGCTGAGGAGCGCGTTCATCGCGGCGGTTTGCAATTCGATTTTTATTCCGCCGATTTTTTCGCTTGATTTTGAAAGGCTTGTTTGATACGCGGAAACTTCTTCTTCATTTTTGAAGATCGTCGTCTGAGGCGGAACCGCATCGCCTTTGGCAACAAATAACGCACCGTATTCTTTCAAAATCTTTTTGCCGACAGCCTCGCCCGGCATCTGAAAACCGCCCGGCAGATTGCCCTCAAAACCGCCGCTTTTGAATTCGCTTTTTGGCAATTCATTCGTCGCGGTTGATTTGTTGTTGGCGGAGTTATTATTGCCCGATTTATCCTTTGTTGAGCAGCCAAATGAAAACAAACTTGAGATAAAAAGAAAAATTGCGAATAGTAAACTGATTTTGTGATTCATAATAATCTCCTTGTGTCCAGAATTATCTCAGATAAGCCGCATATGCCCAACCCCGTTGTCCCCTTTCGGTTTCGACGTATGCAAAATTTGAATATAAGTTTTTGAAACTTTCATAATTGCCGGAATATTCAATAATATAAACTTTTTCTCCCTGATAGAGATTACGGATCTTGGCGGAATTCTGGGTTGGACCGCTTCTGAGAACAAGTTTGCCGTTGGTGCTGTAAGCTGTCTGTCCGACAGGCGGCGGTGCTTTGGCCGGAACAGTTGGCGTATAAGTTTTTTCAGTTGAATTTGACGGCGTTGATGAATTTGGTTTAAGAACTACTGTCGCTGCTTTTAACAAGTCGCCATTATCGCTTTTAGAAGCATTTTTTACCTGAAAAGCCCAAAATTTATGTTTCCCGTCTGTAAGGAATCCGTCCATTAATGCAAAAGCATATTTGCCGTTGGCGATGCCGTCGGGGATTCGGATGCGTTTCATTTCGGGCTTGCCTTCGACCGGCGCGGCTTGAAACTCGAGTTGTTTAAAATTACCGTCATCTTTGATCGTATCAATCTGGATCAACCGGAGGTCATTGATCGGAATATCTTTGCCGTCCGAATATAAAATAACATTTGGATCCGAATCCGCAATCGGTAATGAATCATCCTTTAAAAGGCTGTCCCGGCCCGTCAGGGCGTTTGTAAAATCCAACTTTTTTACTTCATCAATTTTGTCTTTTTCGCGGCTTTGAACAAATATTCCGAGATGGTCGGGCAAGGTTTCGGTAGTCAGTTTTTGCTGGCTGATAAAATAAATTCCGCCGCCTGCGGCAATCAATGCAACAACCGCAACCAAACCGATCCAGATAAATTTCAGACTGCTCTTTTTCGGTTGATAATCAGCCGCAGAAGGCATCGGTTGACCATAATTCGCCATCACCGAAGGCATTTGATTTAACGGCACAACCGCTGTTTCGATAGAATTCGCAGGTTGAAAGTTTTGATTGGAAAGTTGTTGAGAAACGGCAAACTGGATTGTCGGCGGCTGATTTTCGGCATTGAGATAAATACCGGAAATTGTGTTTGGCGCAGACGTCACGGCTGCGCCGCAGTTTACGCAAAATACATTTTCGTTTTCATTGATCGTTTTACAGTTTGGACAAATCATTTTCGATACCTCTGATTATAATGATATTTTTCAATATCAGTAATTCTGATTTGCAGAAATTCAGTTTTTCGACTGATTAGCATTTTTTATAAAAAAACTACTTAACCCAAGTTGCTAGTGGTGCTTGGTGGAAATTTCCCAACAGAGTGAATCTGTGTGATATTTCAATCGAACAATCGCAAAGCTATTTAATTACATTCACTGAGCGGTCTAAAAATTGCAAGGGCTTTGAAAACTAAGAAAATCTGCCTACGCGCGCACACGCGCACATACGAAAAAAAGCATTTTTGCCAAATCTTTTTTCTTGTTTTCGTGCGTGCGCGTGTGTGCGCGTGGGCAAAAATCTTGAAATATTTGATAATTTTCAATTAAGCAAAAACTATGCCGCTCAGTAATGATTTTTTAACGCCGAGAACGCCGAGAATGCAGAGGAGATATTTAACTATCATCCTGTAAATTCAAGTATTAGTAAAAACTCTGCGACCTCTGCGTTCTCTGCGTTTATATTAAAAAACTTATTTTACAGATTAATTAGAGTGTCTAATAAAGTATTATACTACCTGTTTACCTACCTACTTACTTACTGAGGTATCTTTTAAGTTATTTTAAGACCTATTGCTTTAACATTATACTTTTCTATTATGGTATTGACAGTCCTACCCCCGTTTCGATATATTAATCTAAAGAATGAACCGGAAGAAAATTTGATGGTCTAAATTCTCAATTCAAATATGCCAATTACAATTCAAATTCAAAATTTTAAAGGCGGCGTCGGGAAAACCACGACATCCATTAATTTAGCGGCTTCATTGGCCGGAAAGGGTAAAAAGGTCTTGATCGTTGACCTTGACCATCAGGGGAATACCACAAAAGGCCTGGGCTACGTCGTTAAAGAATCAACACCGACGATTTTTCATGTATTAAAGGATATTGATTTTGATTTTATTGGAGCGGTCGCCACAGTTCGCGAAAATCTGGATTTGATACCATCGGATTCGCGAACCGCCGGTCTCGAAGACATCCTTCACGCCATGCCGAGGCGCGAAGAGATGCTGAAAATAAAACTAAAAAACGCAACCGAATGGGATGTGATAATTCTGGATTGTCCACCGGCACACGGACTTATACACTTAAATGCCTTGCTTTTTGCGGAACATATTATTTTTCCGGTGACACCCGAGGTTTGGAGTTATGACGGGCTCGAAGGAGTTTTGAGTTCGATAAAAAGAATGCAAAAGTATTTTAATTATAAACCGAACATTATCGGAGCATTGCCGACAATCGTTGATGAAAGATACACATTAACAGGGGAGGTACGCCTGCTGCTTGAACAAACTTTTGGAGCCGAGAAATTATTGCCGCCGATCAGAACAGACGCAAAATTGAAAAATTCACAGAAAAGAGGGCAGACAATTTTTGAATTTGCGCCGCGTTCGCGTGCCGCCGAGGATTATGACAGGCTTGCCGACGAAGTTCTAAACCGCGTCGGACTCAAGAAAAAAGGACAAGGTAAATAAGTATGGCAACAAATAGCAAGCAAAAAAAAGCTGACGAACCAAAGACTGATTTATTGTGGCGCAAACCGATAACTTTAGATGCCGGGGATGATGAAGATCCGTTGGCAATGCTGTATCGCGGAAGGGAAGTCAGTGAACCGGCTTTCGAGACGAACACCAAATCCGAAAAATTGTCTGAAGAGGTTGCCGAACAATCTAAAAATGAGCCGAAAAAAGCGGTCACAATCGAAGAAAGAAAAGAAATAACTGCGCGAAAAGTCAAAAAAAAGACAGAAAATATAAAGGTCGAACTTGAAGATCAAACAAAAAATGAAGGGACGCAGACAGCGCCTAAAGTTACTGAATCGGAATTAAAAGCAGCATTAAAAATAAAAAGCGATGGTTTCAATTTTACCGACATCCGCGAAATCTTGCGCGGAAAATCCCTCGATATTTACGCCTATTTACGGCATATTTCAGGCGAAACAGGGGTTTGTAAAATCAAACACCTCGATTTGATGAAGAAACTGGACATCAGTCGTCCGACCCTTTTTAAGCAAGGAGAATGGCTGAC
>JANPDZ010000539.1:0-5596 GCA_031431735.1 Acidobacteriota bacterium
GGATTTGCTCAATTTCAATTCGGTATCGCTTCCGACATTCCCGCACCAGCCGATTATGACGGCGACGGGCGGACGGATGCGGCTGTCTATCGTGACGGCGTTTGGTATCTGCTTCAAAGCACGAGTGGAATTTCGATTCAACAATTCGGCTTGGCAAACGACAAACCGGTTCCGTCTGTCTTTCTGCCTTAAAAGATTTTGGTGAGATATAACAAGAATTTGAAATAAAAAGGAGAAAACGAAAAATAAAACGTGCTTTTATGACGACTTTAATTTTGGCGGCGTTGGTCTTCGCCCAAAATATCAACGGACAAGTCAACGGTGACACTGCTAAACTCGAAACGGAAATCAGTAAAGTTCTGCGCGATTATTACGATGCTTTCAGCCGCCGGGATGCCGCCGCAATGTTCTCCATTTTAGCCGACAACGGCTTTTCGTATGAATCGGGCAACTATCAAAACAACATTCAAACTAAAGAAGAACTTCGCGTTTATTTACAATCGCCGATGGCGACTAATTCCAAAGATTCATTTGAGATGGAAGATCTAAAAGTGCTGTCCGTCACCAATGACACCGCCATGGCGAATTACACGGTCATTTCGAAAAACGAACTAAACGGCAAGATCACTATCTGGCGCGATCGTTCGACCAATGTTTTCGTGCGGCGCGACGGACGTTGGCAGATTTTTGCCGACCATTCTTCGCCACTTCCCAAGCCGCTTGAGCCGACAGTCAGCGGAATGCCCGTCGGTTGGATACGAACGCCGTCCTCTGGCAGCAACGGATATTCGATGATGGTGGACACGACCATTAAACACGGCGGCAAGGCAAGCGCGGCGATTAAATTTACTTGCGCCGATGAGAGCGAATTCGGCTCGCTCGCCCAATCTGTCGCCGCTGACGATTATCGCGGCAAACGCATTCGTCTGAGCGGTTGGTTGAAAACCGAAAACGCCGATTCCGCCGGTTTGTGGATGCGTCTGGACGGCAACCGGCGCTTGCTCGGTTTTGACAATATGATGACGCGGGCGGTCAAAGGCACGACCGACTGGAAACAGTTTGAAGTTGTGCTGGATATTTCGGCGGAAGCCGTCAATATTGTTTTCGGGACGCTGATTAGCGGCAAAGGACAAGTCTGGGCGGATGATTTTAAGTTGGAGGTCGTTGGGAATAATGTTGCGTCAACAAATCTGCTTTCGCCCGAACAAATGCGGCTTGACGATCCGAACCGCAATCCAAAAAAATCGGACATCAAACAACCCGTCAATCTTGGCTTTGAAAACGGAACAATTCCATAGTTTTAGTTACTGTAAATAATTCGTGCCGATTAGCTTTTCAATTGTCACGCGTCTTTAGCCATTAGTATCTACAAAAGTCGAAAGACTTGGTTTTTGCGGCTCTGCCGCCCGATGTGCGGCGATGGCTTCGCCTCGCCGTTACGGTTTCCCGAATTCTTTGAGGCTCTGCCTCATCTGATTTGGAGGCAGAGCCTCAAAATCAGTGGAAGAGCGAACGGAAAGGCACAGCCTTTCCGCACATCGGGCGGCACAGCCGCCAAGAAAACAAGTTTTCAAAGATGTGTAGATACTAATGGCTAAAGCCAGTGGATAACATTGAGAAAGGATCAAGGCTTTAGCCAAAATCGAAAATTGGGAGGTTCGCCGATTAGTTCGCCGGTTGTCGTATTCGATGTTAACGCTTCCCGTGTTCGGACTTTTGCTCAACTTAAAATGAATAGCGCAGAACAAACTGCATACTTCGTGGAGTGCCTTGAATGGCGGTGAAATTTGCAAAGTTTGTCGGGACTTGTGCGGCATTGTTTGGGTCGAGTTCGACTTGGTAGCTGGTAATATTTCCCATCTTTTGCGTGTTGGCGACGTTGAAAACTTCCCAACGGAATTGGAGTTTGTGATTTTCCCACGGCAAATCAAAAGTTTTGCCTAAACCCATATCAAGAACCCAATAGCCCGGCAGACGGAAAACATTGCGTTCGCCGGTTTCGCCCGGATAGGCGTTGCGAAAACTGCGGTAGGCTTCCAAACTGTTGCATCCGAAAAGCGAGCCGCCGCGTGTCGGGCAGGTTTGGATATTTGCGGTGCGCGTCGTGTAGCTTTCGATTGTCCAATTTGTCGCCCAAGCAGTGTCGGTCGGCGCGGAGATCGGCACGCCGGAATTGTAGCGAAAAATTCCCGTCAGTTGCCAGCCGCCGAGCAATAGATTGGCGTATTTTCCGGCGTTGCCGAAAAACATTTCGCCGCGTCCGATTGGCAATTTGAAAATCGCGTTGGCATTGATGATGTGGCGCGTGTCGAAATCGGACGCGGCATAATTATCTTCCTGCCGAAACGGATTGATGACGTATCCGGCAGTAGAAAAAATACCGGAGGCTTGCAGACCCGAACCGTCGTCCTCCGAGCGCGAGAAAGTGTAATTAAAATCCATCGTCAGCCGCGTTCCGAGTCTTTGGCGAACGGAAAAAGTTACGCCTTGATAATCGGATTTTCCGATTGAACTCAACGCCGCGTAAGAGCCGTATTGCGGTTGATAGAAAATATGCTGTCCGGGAAAACGGCTCGACAAACGCGACAATTCGAGCTGCACATTTGTCCAATCCGTTCCGCCGCTGCAACTGCCCGCGCCTCTGAACATCAATGAATAGACGGCTTGCGTTTGGTTGTAAGTTGTGGGGCAAGATAATTGGAGCGATGTATTTAAGAGCGAAATTAAATTTGCCGGAAACAGATTGGCGAAATAAGGAATTTGCTGAATGTTTGAAACAGCGGTGCCTTGCTGCCGCAAGATTTCCAATTGCGTCGCCGCCGTGAACCAATCCATTCCCGATTGCGAATCAACAAAATTGGCGACCGCCGCCGCGTCGCGCGATTGCAGAAGATTTCGCGCCTTGCGTCCGAGATATGAAACCGAAACGATAACGCCTTTGGGAAATGTTCGCTCGTAGGTTAAATTCCAACTGTAATTTATCGGGGAAACCAAATTTTCATCAAATCCGTTTTGAATTGCTATCGGAAAATCCCGATTTGCGGCTTGAACCGGAAAAGTCAGATTGGGAATCGTAATCCCCGGTAAATTTCGGACGGTTTGATTAAAGCCGGTGAAAAGCGGTCCGACATTATTGGTTAGATTTCGGCGACCTGACGGCGAACTCGTCGTAAATCCCAAGGCGTTGTTGGCTTCGTATCTGACTGCCAAAATCTGCGCCAGATGGTCGTTTGTTATGGCAAAACCGCCCCGAATCACCGATTGGTATTTGCGGCCAAAGAGCCAGCCCAAACGATTTTTCCCGAAATTCGGCGACCACGCAAAAGCGATGCGCGGCTGAAAATTATTCGTATCCGCTTTGTAAAGCGAAGATTTGCCGTTTACCTTGCCCGAAAGATCTAAAACAATCGGCTCGTTGTAAGGCGTGCCGTTGGCGGCGGCGTTGGCGCGGCGTTCAAAATAGTCGCTCAAACTGATATTCGGTTTGACTTCGTAACCGTTCGCTTCATAAATCGGACGGCTCAAATCGTAGCGCAAGCCGAAGGTGAAAGTCAGATTGCGCGAAAATTTCCAAACGTCCGACGCGTAAAAATCGTATTCTTCGGTTTTGAAATTCCGTTCACGCGAAGTTCCCGCCGGTTGAAGTGTGCCGTCGCGCAAAAAAATAAATCTCGCGGTGTAATTCGAAAAACGCCCGATGACCACCGTTACCGCGTCCCGCACGCTTTCGACACTTGCATTGGAAATTTGATAACCGAAAGTGTTTTGCAAATAAATGTTGAGTGGGCTGGTGATCGAATTTCCCTCGCCCGGATAAGCTAGGGAATTTGCCGCCGCCGTATCGTAAGAACGCGTGAAAGACAGCAGACGGTTACCGGCAAATCGGATATTCGCACCGAATTGAAAAGTGTGGTTTCCGCTAATCAGGGTAATGTCGTCGGTGATGTTATAAACCGGAGTAACGAATGCCGAAGTTCGATTGAAACGGCGCGGCGAATAAACACGGGCGAAAGAAATTTGATTGTCGCTCGAATCGCCGAAACTGGTGTAAGCGTCGCGGCTCAGACCGAAGCGGAGATTATTGAAGACGTTTGTGGAAATCGTCCAATTATGACCGACGACGAAACCGTCAGGGTGCAGCCACAACGCAGGCGCAGGCGTATCGGGAAACTGCGGCGCGTTGGTTTCAAAATCGTCAACATAATTGGCGCGGAAAAACATCTGTTGTTTGGCGTTGAGGTTAAAATCAAGACGCAAAACGTGCGAGTTTTTTGTAATTTTCTTGTCGGCGTTAAAGCGAAAACCGCCTGTATTCAGACCATCGCCGATGTCGGAACTGTTTGCCGGATAACGGACGGCGGCATCGGCAAAAACTGCCAGCGCAAGCGGATTACAACCGTTCGTATCCGGAAAAACCGTCGTGATTTGTGAACAATTCAGCAAAACAGTCTGCCCGTCCGTGTTGCGAAAACGAACGATGCCTTGTCCTAAATTCTGGAGCGGCACCACGCGGACAACCGTTTCGCCGCGTGTCGTGCGCTCGCCCTCAAAGCTGTAAAAAAAGAAGGCGCGGTTTTTCCAAATCGGTCCGCCGATTGCGCCGCCGAAAACATTTCGGTCAAATTTCGGGCGTTCCACACCGTCCCGATTATTGAAAAAATCGTTCGCTGTCCATTGCGTCCTGCGCCCCGTCAGGAAAATCGCGCCGCTTAAATTGTTTGTGCCGCTTTTCGTCACGAGCGAAATTTGTGCGCCGGACGAACGCCCTTGCGACGCATTGGCGTTGGTCGTCGTGACGCGAAATTCTTCAATCGCTTCGGCGTTTAAGCGCAAAATCGGAACAAAAATGCTGCCCGTTACAACGTCATTTATATCAACTCCGTCAAGCGTAATGTTGGCTTGGTCGCTTCTGCCGCCCGCAACGTAGCCAAAGCGCGTCACGCCCGGCTGAAGCGTCAAAAGATTGACGACATCCCGCGCTTCGGTTGGAAGCTGCGTAACTTGCGTTGAATTAAACGGATTTCCCACGCTCGCGTCCTGCGTATTGAGCAATGCTTCGGCGGTGTTGCTTCGCACATTGACGGTTTCGTTGACATTTCCGACTTCCAAAACGGCGGAAATTTCCGTCGGCGTATCAACCAGAGCGCGAATTTGCGTTTGGATAAATTTTTTAAAGCCGTTTGTTTCGATTTGCAAAAGATAAATAGCGGGCTGAATCGCCGGAAAAGAAAATGCTCCGTTTTCGTTGCTGATTGTTTTGCGCGTAAAACCTTTTTCGGCGTTGGATAAAGTTACCGTTGCGCCGGAGATAACTTTTTGTTGTTGGTCAAAAATTGTTCCGCTGACCGAGGTTGTTCCCGACTGCGCGTTGGTAATTTCAGTAAAAAAAACGGAAAGTGCAAGGGCAACCAGAACGACAAAAATTTTATATTTTGTGCAGTAGAAATTCATATTTTTCACCTCAAATCAAACAAAGCGCGAAGCGGACTGGAGCGCAAGCGTCCCCGCTTGCAATGAGCGCAGAGCGCGAAAACGGCGTTCGAGCAGAAATCAACTTGAATTTATGCGGAGGCTTCTACGCCGCTGGAAAACGCGG
>JANPDZ010000540.1:0-2267 GCA_031431735.1 Acidobacteriota bacterium
CAAATCACTGGAGAAGAGTATTTTTGATGGCAAGATTGTGTGGAATCCGTAATTGATACCACAATATATGCCGGCAACGTTGGCGTTGTTATCGTCCAATTTTGAAATTAGGGATACTGAGTCACACTTTTAATTACACCCCGCATTACCGGCTCAGGGCTTAAATTATTGACAAGACTTGTTTTATTGTTAGATAATTGATTTGGCAATTCGCCGACTACCTACCACATTCCCCTAATTTAAGAAAAGACCTATTAAACTGACAAACCATTTTCTTTTAGGCACGCAAATTGTATTCATTACTGATAACACGGCTGATTTTCGGATAAATCAGTCAAAATGACCGAATATTTTGCTTCAATTCCGAAAAGATTCCGTTCAGTTGGTCTTTTTGAGCAGTAATTACCGAACTTTTCAAACCTAGAGGCAAAATGTCGGTTTCACGGTCAGAATGATTGAAAAAAAACGCGAAACTTAATTCGTGAATTCAATTCTATGCAAGTAAAAACTTTTTTCTATAATCGCAAAGACGGTTGGGCGGATCTATTGCCGGCTGACCTGGATTCGCCGCAGACTCTGGTGATGACATTCGGGGCGACTTCTTTTTTTGACGCGCCCGAACCGATTCACGAATTAATGGGTCAATTTCCGCAATCGAAAATAATCGGTTGTTCGACTGCCGGCGAGATTCTCGGGCGGACGGTCAGCGACGAGAGTTTGATCGGCGCTGTGATGCGCTTTGATGGGACTGATTTACAAATCGCGTCGGCACCGATTAATTCGGCAACGGAATCATTTGGTGCGGGCGAAAAAATTGCGCGGGAATTGAACCGTAGCGATTTGCGCGGCGTGATTGTTTTATCAAATGGCTTGAATGTCAACGGTAGTCAACTGGTTGCCGGAATGAATTCGGTTTTGCCGGCTTCGGTCATTGTTACCGGCGGTCTCGCGGCGGATGGCGACCGTTTTAATCGGACGTGGATTTTGCGCGACAACGCGCTCGAACGCGATTTTGTTTCAGCTGTCGGCTTTTACGGCGAAAAGATCAGAATCGGACACGGGTCGAAAGGCGGCTGGGACATTTTCGGACCCGAACGTAAAGTTACAAAAGCCGTGAGCAATCATTTATTTGAATTAGACGGCAAGCCCGCCTTGCAGTTATACAAAAACTATCTCGGCGAACGCGCTGCCGAACTGCCCGCCTCGGCTTTGCTTTTTCCGCTTGCTCTGCGCAGTGACAAAAACGACGACAAACAAATCGTCAGAACTATTTTGAGCGTCAACGAAGATGAACAATCAATGACGTTTGCGGGCGATGTGCCGGAAGGCTCGCTCGTGCAATTGATGCGTGCCAATTTCGATCGTCTGATCGACGGCGCGTCGGAAGCGGCTTTGATGACAAAACAAAATCCGGCATCAGCGGAAAATATTCTTTCGCTCGCGATCAGTTGTGTCGGACGGCGACTTATCTTAGGCGAACGCGCTGAAGAAGAACTCGAAGCCGTGATGGATTGCCTGCCCGAAAGCACAAAACAAATCGGATTTTATTCATATGGCGAAATTTCTCCCTATATTTCCGGACATTGTGATTTACATAATCAAACAATGACGTTGACCACGATCAGCGAGGATTAATTTGTATGCTTCATTCTTTACTTAACCGCCAACTAAAAAAATGCCACCTTGAAGAACAGAGTTGCCCCGAACAGGAACAATGGCAGGATTTTCTCGAACGCATCAACCGCGCCTACACAGAAGCCGACCAGGAACGCTATCTGATCGAACGCTCCTTGATGATTTCGTCGCAGGAAATGCAGGAAGTCTATGAACAACTGCGGGAAAGCGAAACGCGCTACGCGCTGGCGGCGCAGGGCGCGAACGACGGTCTGTGGGATTGGGATTTGGCGACGGGCGATGTTTATTATTCGCCGCGCTGGATGGAAATTCTCGGCATCGAGTCTGACAATAAGCCGCTGCCGTGTAAAAACTGCTGGCTTGAGCGGATTCATCCCGACGACAGAAACGCCGTTTCGACCGAACTCGAAGCGCATCTCAAAGGCGAAGCGAAAAATTTTCAGAACGAACACCGTATAATGCACGACGACAGCGAATATCGTTGGGTTTTGATTCGCGGACTGGCGGTCAGAGACGACGACGGCAAGGCTTTTCGAATTGCCGGTTCGATGTCCGACATTACCGAGCGCAAACGTGCCGAAGAAAAACTTGCCCACGACGCGGTACACGATAATCTGACCGGGTTGCCGAAT
>JANPDZ010000541.1:0-4989 GCA_031431735.1 Acidobacteriota bacterium
ACCTGACGCATTGCCGGTTTTGCCCGTCAGACCGAGCATTTGTCCTTCCGTAACCCACATTTTATCAGTCACATAAACCTGTGAAAGATGCGCGTAGAAAGCGTAAATCAGATTGCCCGGATTTTGCGGATCTTCAAAACTTGTGCAGATCTGTGTTCCGTAATCGCCTGAGTTAAGACGAACAAATTCAACTAACCCATCGCCAATCGCGTAAATCGGAGTTCCGACCGGAGCCCACAGATCCCAGCCCTGATGTGGACGCGTGCCATTGTTTCTGACCATTCCAAAACCATTGTTCGGTTTGCCGCGTCTGATTTCCATATTGTCTAGCGGATCGTTCATTAGTTTTATCTCCCGGTTTTTATAAATTGTAAATCTTGACGATTATTTTACTCGACAACTATCCAACCTGCTAATTTTTTTCACCGAAAACGGCGAAAAAAGTAAAAATTGCCATTCATCTCGCGAAAAAGAAAATTCGCGAGATGAATGGTTATTTTTTTACGATCATAATGGTCACGGCAATAATCGAACTTTTTTACCAGACAAGGTAAAAATTTTGTTCAGACCAATTCACCCCGCAAATTTTCACAGATCATTTTCCGTTAAAGGCATCGTTATAAGCCTGCGACATATTAAACCAGAAATTGGCGATGGCTTTGTCTTTGGTAATGTGCAAGGTTGAATGCGCCATTGCAACAAGGCGCAGACGGTCGTAATTCATCTTGCCGATAGCTTTGACCGCGTCAACAAAATCGGGCAATTTTTTATTCTTATAGACAACGTTTGATGCCAACGAATACGCTATTTCACCGCTCTTTTGCAAACCCGTTTGAAGCAAATCATTTGTTCCTGCTGTCGGGTCTAAATCAGGTATTATCAAAATAAACGGACTTGCCATTATGAACCGTTGAAACCACCAAAAGTAATCTGTAATTCCATGCATTTCTTCTAATTTTGCAACACAACAATCAATCATTTTCTTTCTCCTTTCTATCAACCAAAATTATTTCTAAGATCCGGAACATTTAATGTCCGCGTTCAGAACATTCAGACGTGACACTTTCTGAAAAAGTCGAAATAATTTTCACTTTTTTTTGAAAAAAAATTTATTGTAAATTACTGTGCAAAAAGAGCTTTCAGCGTTCGTCTAACTTGGTTTCAGCTAATCAAAAGTTTGCCGGATTTTCTTCTTTGAGGTCTTTACTGTCCGTGTAAATCCTGTAACCGCAGACTTCAAACCAATAATGCAGAACCTGCCGCGCAGTTTCAAATAAAATCGCGCCCGAGAGGATTTTCTCGGGTGCGCCATAGTAATGCCTCAATAAAAAGTTAGATCTGCCAACGCACAAACACTAATAAGAGAGAAATAAATCAATGTTTGTTTATTTTAGTTTGAGAAGCTGCGCAGGTTGAACATTAAAGTAAGAAATAAAAGCGATCACATTCGGAATAAGTGAGAGGTGAAAAGTGATAAGTGAGAGGTCAAAACCACTTCTCACCTATCACCTATCACTTTTCACTTATTCCGAATGACAGACAACCGCATAACTCCGAAGTTTATGCGCGCTTGCGCTCGTCGGCAATAGATCTTTCTTTAACTTTTCACTGAGGCATTACGCGCCATTTATTTTTTTCATTGCAAATATTTGAAGTTCCGCCTTATACTTGAAAATTAAACGGGAGAATTTATGAAAATCGTTTCCGCCTTACTTTACATAATGATTTTGATATTGCCGGTCAGTTTGTCCGCGCAGACCAACGATAAAGTTCAAAAGGAAAAAAAGACGCTGGTCAGTGTTCCGGTCACGGTCAGTGACCGCGAAGGGCGTTATATTTCGGGTTTAAAAAAGGAAGATTTCACACTTTATCAAGACGGAGTTAAACAAAACATCAGCTTTTTTGAGACTGCGGATGAACCGGTCAGCGTCGCGCTGTTGCTCGACACGAGCGCGAGCACGCGTGATGTTTTAGATAACATCAAGGAAGCCGCCAAAGATTTTATCGAATTATTGAATCCGAATGACCAATGCCTGATCGCGACGTTTGATTCTGAGGTCAAGATTCTCAGTCCGTTCACTTCCGACCAAAAACCGCTCAAAAAATCTCTCGAAAAAATCCTGACCGCCGAAAGAGAAGGAACCGTTGTTTTTAACGGCATTCGGCAGATCACGCAAAAATTTTCGGCGAATTCGACAGGGCGCAAAGTGATCGTACTGCTCTCGGACGGTAAAGATTACGGCAGTAATATTTCAAAAGCCGAATTGTTTAACGAGCTCGAAGAATCCGACATCCTGATCTATTCAGTCTTTTACCAAACCGGCAAAGGATTTAATAAACCCGTGCTGGATGCGAACGGAACGATCAAGGAAGGCGAGAAAGACAAAAAACCGAAAAAGGAAAAAAAGCCCAAAAAGAAAAAAGGATATTCGATTCAGATTGGATTGCCGCCCGATATTTATTCACAGGAAGACATTAAACTCGGCGACCGCGTGACGACTATCGAAGCAGCCAATGTCCTTGAGGAAATGTCCGACCTGACCGCCGGAAGATTTTATTTGAGCGATGTGCCGAATCTGGGACGAATTTTTAAGCAGATCGCGGGTGAATTAAGACAGCAATACCGGCTCGGCTATTATTCAAAAGACGGCGCGAATGAAACGGCCGTTCGCAATCTTAGCGTGACCGT
Source organism: Acidobacteriota bacterium (assembly GCA_031431735.1). GTDB lineage: Bacteria > Acidobacteriota > Blastocatellia > Pyrinomonadales > Pyrinomonadaceae > JAFDVJ01. The sequence continues at coordinate 2,690 of JANPDZ010000541.1, forward strand.
CAGCCGTCCTGACGTGGTTGTTCGGACACGCGGAAAATTCCGCGCCAAACAGTTATAATTTTATTGGTCGTATAAATTGTTTAGTTATGATTAAGGGAAAATTTCACATCAGGCAGTTATTGTTGCCTTTGATAGTAATTCTTTTTCTCAGCGGTATTGCCGCTGCGCAGGAATGGACGTGGAAAACCTACAGTCCGCCAAATGACGAGTGGAGCATTTTTGCACCCGGCGTGATGAGACCCGATGCCGAGGCGCAGACCGCCAACAGCAAAGTGGGAAGCTACACGTATAGCGATTTCTACGGTTCTTTTCTGGTTGTTTATCGGGATTCTTCAAAAAGTTTTTGGTCGCTGAAACCAGATTACAGCAGTTATTATAAAAAAGTCCGCAAGGATTTTGTCAAAGCCGGCAAAGGACAATTGCTGAGGGAAGAAAAATTTACCAAGGGCGATTGGATCGGTCGCGAAGTCTATATAAAAATCCCGACCGGTCAAATGGTCGGAATCGAAGGACAAATGCTGACCAAGTATCGTATCGAACGTCTTCGGATGTTCTTTCACGGCAAACGCTTTTATCTTTTGTTGGCTGTCTTGCCGGAAAATCTCATAAACACGCCTGCGATAGACAAATATTTCGATTCTTTTGTCGCTAAATAGTCTGTAAAATAAGTTTTCTGATATTTTTTAACGCCGAGAACGCAGAGAACGCAGAGGAGATATTTAACAATGATTCCGTAAATTCAAGTATTAGTAAAAACTCTGTGCTCCCTGCGCTCTTCGGCGTTTATATTAAAAAACTTAATTTACAGAGTACTAAATAATTTTTTGAATATTATGAAGTATTTTTTTACGATCGCTTTAATATTGATCGCATCCGTTTTTGTTTTCGCGCAAAAACAGGCGGAAGTAATTGTAACCTCGACTTACTTGCGTGCATCGCCGGACTATAGCTCAGAAAAACTTCAAACGCTGCAAAAAGGCGAAAAAGTAACAATCGAAAAAAGCCGCGAAACAAACGGTTGGTCTTACGTTTCAGTTTCAAATGGAGCGGTTAAAGGCTGGATCCTCGCGAGCACCCTTAGTCTGCTGAAAAACATTGAAAAGGTTATTCAAACCCCGAATAAAACCCAGAGTCAGCCATCGAATCAATCATCGCCGACACCAACGCCGATGCCGGTTGTCAGTCCGTCGCCGACAGCGGCGACCGATACTATCGAAGAAGACAACGAATCTATCAAAATAGATACCGAGGAAGTCAACCTCAATGTGCGCGTCGTTGATAATAATAACCGTTACGTCAGCAGATTAAAGGAATCGGATTTTAAGGTTTATGAAGACGATGTTCTGCAACCAATCACCTCTTTGACAACTACCGAAGTGCCGGTCATAAATGCTCTCGTGATAGATAATTCGCGTTCGCTGCGGACACAGCTTAAAAAGGTTATCGAAGCGTCAAAGATCGTTGTCGGCGCGAATCGTCCGAACGATGAAACTTCCGTCGTTCGTTTTATCAGTTCGAACAAGATCGAAGTCGTCCAGAGTTTTACGCCCAATAAAACGCTGCTCAACATTGCGCTTGACAATTTATTCGTTGAAGGCGGACAAACGGCGATCATTGACGCGGTTTATCGAGCAGCCAAAATGGTCGGCGAATATCAAATCTCCGGCAAAAAGGAAGACGTCAAGATTCGTACACTGATCTTGATTTCAGACGGCGACGATCGTGTCAGCACTTATCAGGAACAACAGCTTTTCGAGTTGCTGCGCAGTTCATTTGTCCAGATTTATGCCATCGGCTTTATCAATAATTTGGGCAAAACGCCCGATGAAGAAGGCGGTATCAGTCGCCGGGAAAAAGCGCGATCATTTTTAACACGTCTCGCACAAGAAACTGGCGGCAAGGCTTATTTTCCCGATTCAATTGACGAATTGGCACAAATAGCGACCGAAATTTCCGGCGAACTGCGCACCCAATATGTAATTTCGTATGCTCCGACAAACGATCTGCGCGACGGCGGTTTCCGCAAAATAAAAATTGTCGTTTCAAATGGAACAAACCGCGAAGAAAGAACCGCGATCACCCGCACGGGCAGAAATGCCGCGCCGAAATAAAAAAAATTTTCTGCCCCAATCAATAGCGAATCAAGAACAGGAAAGCGAAAAAGATTTATCAATTATCAATGCAAATTAAGGATCGAAAAATTATTAAAACGGGACGCGGACAAACGCGGATTAGGCGGATGATCGCGGATTAATTAATAAAATTTCCGCGAAAATCCGCTTAATCCGCGTTTGTCCGCG
>JANPDZ010000542.1:0-1625 GCA_031431735.1 Acidobacteriota bacterium
AAATATCCAATCTCAAACGATTACAGTTCCAACGGTTGGCAGTAACACCGGTTTTACAGCAACTCAGACTTACACTTACGACTCGTTGAACCGTTTGAAAGATGCCAAAGAGATGATCGGCACCACCGAAACTTGGAAACAAACTTTCACTTTTGACCGCTACGGTAATCGCAATTTTGATGAAGCGAACACGACGACCTTGCCGAAGAACTGCGGCACATCGCCGAACTTTACAGTTTGCGCCGCTGATGTTCCAATCGTTAATCCATCGGTCAACACGGCAAACAATCGTCTGAACGGATACACTTTCGATAATGCGGGAAACACAACGAAAGATGCCCAAAGCCGAAAGTTCACTTACGACGGCGAAAACAAACAAATCAAGGTCGAAACGGTAGATGCAAACGGCAATGTGACGGGAACGCTCGGCGAGTATTTTTACGACGGCGACGGAAAAAGAGTCAAGAAGGTATCTGCCACAGAAACAACTATCTTTGTTTATGACGCATCAGGTAAAATGGTCGCGGAATATTCAACCCAACTGGCGACAACACCGCAAATCAGTTATTTGACAACCGATCATCTCGGAAGCCCGCGAATCAACACCGACGCAAACGGTGCAGTGACGGCAAGGCACGATTATCAACCATTTGGTGAAGATATAGCGACGAGTCAAAGAATTGCGGGATTGGGTTACACTACAGATAATATCAGACAAAAATTCACCTCGTATGAAAGGGATGATGAGGTTGATTTAGATTTCGCGCAAGCCAGATATTACAATTCTAAACACGGACGTTTTACAACCGTTGATCCACTAATGGCTTCAGCCGATATTATAAATCCGCAAACTTTCAATCGTTATGTATATGTTGGTAATAATCCGGTAAATGTCACCGACCCAACAGGATTGCAATGGGGAGTAAATGGGGAAGGGGTTATTAAATGGTTTCCTGGAGCATTAGACACTGGATTTAGCGAATATAAAGCACTTGTCGGGTGGATTGGAGAACAGTTATATGTTTTAAATCCAAATGGCGGTTCTATCCCAGTTGCAAGTGCCGCTCAAGCACTCAGAGAATTGGCGGTACTTGTCGGGACGAGTGTGGCGGCGTTCGGAGCATCAGCCTTAGCTCTAGGCGTTCCGGTGGCTTTAGCGGTAGCATATATTGCGGCGATAAGTACAGACGGACCGATAGACGCGACGATGGATGATTGTATGGCGTGCGGGCGATACATTCAGAATCACATCAATATGGCGAACAACAAGGAAAGTGAACTGGCTGACCAAGTTAATCAAGCCAACAAGTCCGCCTTTTCACAATCAACTACTGGCGATCCGGGCGACCCAAATAGTAGAAAGCCGAAAGATGAAGAAAATGCACCTACAAAGGACGGCGTTCCTCTAAAACTTACTAAAGAACAAATCTCGCAATCTCGGATAATTGCTAAAGGAAATAGAATTAGAGAAGTTAATAGGTTAGTCAATCAATGGGGTGGTCGTTCGAGCGACTGGGTTAAAAAAAGCACTCCAGTAACTGAGATTAATGGAAGACCTGCTGAAATTCATTGGTATCAAAATAAAGCTGTCGGTAAAGTTGAGCTAAAAGTGGTATACTTGGATG
>JANPDZ010000543.1:0-3511 GCA_031431735.1 Acidobacteriota bacterium
TAACATTGAACATTTATCATTTAACATTTAACATTTAATTTGTGCTTTATGATAAATGATAAATGATAAATGATAAATGATAAATGAATGAATTGTTTCGCGCACTGCCTGCGCTTCTTAAACAATTTGACGAAAACGAAAGCGTGCGCGAAGCCGTGACGTTTGCGGCGTGGCGGCGGATTGCGGGCGAATCCTTGTCGCCGCACGCGATTCCGCTCAGTCTGCATCTCAAACGCCTGACGATTGCGGTGGCGAGCGAGGTGTGGAAAAAACATCTGCAAAGTCTGAGCGGACAGATGATCTTTAAAATCAATTCGGTGCTTGGTCAGGCAGTCGTCACATTTATCGAATTTCGCGTGGACGAAAAAACTATCGAAAGAAATCGCGCCAAAAACAAAATAACGACGCTTTCCGATGAAGAACTGAAAGAAATCGCGCTCGGCGAAATAACACCGAAAATGCGCCGTGCGGCTGACGCGATCAAGGACGACAATCTGCGCTACCAATTTCTGCTCGCTGCCGGAAGTTGTTTGGCGCGCAAGAAAAATATGAAAAAGCAATCTTGAGCGAAATCATTGAATTAGATTGTTAATCTGCTAAAATTTAATTGTGAGGTTTGAACTATGGAAATCACATTAACGCCCGAACTCGAAGATTTGCTGAATGAAGAAATGCAAACCGGCGATTATTTTTCGCCAAGTGATGTCTTGCGCGAAAGTTTGCTTTTGCTCAGAGAAATGAAAAAGCCAAAACAGGTTCGTCTTGAAAATCTGCGCCGTGAAGTTCAGAAAGGAATTGACGATATTCGGCAAGGAAATTATAAAACCTATGATTCGGCTGATGAAATGATGGAAGAAATTATCAGTGAAGCCCGTGCCGAGTTTGAGGCGAAAAAAAAGAATGGCAAGTAGATACGAACTGACCGAAACTGCCAGACGCGACCTCAAAGATATTTGGATCTACATCGCCGAAAACAATTCAAATGCGGCAGACAAATTTATGCGGGAATTTACCAAGAAATTTCAACTTCTCGCCGACAATCCGAAAATAGGACGCGCACACGAAGAATTTGTTCTCAACCTTCGCAGTTTTCCTGACAGAGATTACATCATTTTCTACTTTCCGATTGAGAACGGCGTTGAAATTTATCGTGTTTTGCACAGCACCAGAGATATTGGAAGTTTGTTTGAAGATTTTTTTGAAGGATTGAAACCATAATGGACGTTAGACAAGTAGCCAAACTGGCACATCTCGAAATTACCGACGAAGAAGTCGCGCTGTACACGCCGCAGATGGCGAATATCGTCGCGTATGTCGAACAATTAAACGAACTCGACACGGAAATCGTCGAACCGATGCTCGGTGGATTGACCGCAGAAGGCGCGGCAACCGAAACACGCCGCGCCGACATTCCGCACGAATCTTTGGGGCAGAAAAACGCTCTCAAAGAAGCACCGGCGGCGGTTGACGGACATTTTCAGGTGCCGAAAGTTTTATGAGTTTCAAGTTCCAAGTTTCAAGTTCCAAGTTTCGGTTGGTAAAGTTTCAGGTAAAATCCGGAATGGCAAGAAAATTGATTTTTTGCCTTTTTACTTTTTACTTTTTACTTTTGATGGCTTCGTGCGGAAGCATGCCGAATCTCGAACAACCGGAATGCACTGATTCACGGCTGGCGGTCAAAGAACTTTACTCGTATCATTTCGGCAACGAGATGAAGTTTTCGCCGGAGAACTTAAAAAAACGCGAAAAGTTTTTAACACCGGAATATTTCAAGTCGTTGCAGAGCGTCGCGGGCGAGCACGATATTTTCACGACCAACAATATGGATTTTCCGAAAGCATTTCGCGTCGGCGGGTGCAAAGTCGTTGATGGGGCGAAAACAAATATCGAGGTTCTGCTCTTTTGGAAAGACGATCAACGAAGTGAACAAAAAGCAATTCACGTCGAGGTCATCAAACAAAACGATAAGTGGCTGATCAATAAAATTTTGAATTAAATTATGTCAATTCGAGAAAACATCGAAAAAACTTTAACAAACGCCGAGAAATTGAACGGCACTCTCAACTCTTTTTTGTCCATCGAGCGCGAATACGCAACCAAACGCGCCGACGAATTGGAAAAAGATTCGAGCGAAAAATCTCTTCGCGGCGTGGCGATTGCGCTCAAAGATAATATCTGCACAAAGGATTTGCAGACGACTTGCGGTTCGCGGATTTTGCACAACTACAAAGCGCATTACGACGCGACCGCGACGCGAAAGTTGAATGATGCTGGCGCAGTGATCGTCGGCAAAACGAATATGGACGAGTTTGCGATGGGTTCGTCAAATGAATCTTCGGCGTTTGGAAACGTAAAAAACCCTTGGGATCTGGAACGCGTGCCGGGCGGAAGTTCGGGCGGTTCGGCGGTCGCCGTGGCGTCGGGTGTCGTTCGCGCCGCGCTTGGCTCGGAAACGGGCGGTTCCGTCAGGCAACCTGCTTCGCTTTGCGGAATCGTCGGATTAAAGCCGACTTATGGCAGAATTTCGCGGTTTGGCCTTGTGGCATTTGCTTCGTCGCTCGATAATATCGGGATTTTCGGCGCGAGCGTCAAGGATGTAGCCGATGTTTTGGGCGTTATTGCCGGACGCGACGCAAACGATTCGACTTCGGCTGATGTCGCCGTTCCGAATTATGCGGAAACTTTAGACAACGACATCAAGGGCCGCAAAATCGGCGTTCCGCGTGCGCTTTTTGGCGAGGGTTTGGACGACGAAGTACGCGAGGCTGTCGAAAAATCTATCGAAAATTATCGAAGTTTAGGCGCGGAAATCATTGATGTCGAAATCCCTTACGCGAAATACGGGATTGCGGTTTATTACATTATCGCGACGGCTGAAGCGTCTTCAAATCTGGCGCGGTTCGACGGCGTGCGTTATGGTTTTCGCGCTGAAGGTTCGCACGAACTCCGCGAAATGTATCGCAAAACACGCGAAGAAGGCTTCGGCGCGGAAGTCAAACGGCGCATTATGCTCGGAACTTATGTGCTCTCAAGCGGTTATTACGATGCTTATTATTCAAAAGCGCAAAAGGTTCGCGCCCTCGTCAAACGCGATTATGAAATGGCGTTTGAAAAATGCGACGCGATTCTGACACCGACATCGCCGACGACCGCTTTCAAGATCGGCGAAAAATCGGACGACCCGCTGGCGATGTATTTGACCGATATTTACACGGTTTCGGCCAATTTGGCGGGCGTTCCGGGCATTTCCGTCCCATGCGGATTATCGGGCGAAGGTTTGCCGATCGGGACGCAGCTTGTCGGCAATTTCTGGTCGGAAGATGTTTTGCTAAATCTTGCCAATGTTTACGAAAAGGAATTTCCGCTCGGTGCGAAACCGAAGATCTTCGCCGGGTAAAAGTGAAAAAGGGTAAAAGGGTAAAAGGTCAAAAAGTTTGGTCGAGAGCTTTCAACCAAACTTTTACCCTTTTACCCTTTTACCCTTTTACCCTTTAATTCCCCAAGAGTTCGC
>JANPDZ010000544.1:0-6377 GCA_031431735.1 Acidobacteriota bacterium
GCCGCGCATGTTTGACCTCGCGCCGCAATTGACGAGTTTCAAGCGCATTTCTGAGCGACATTAAAGAAAAATTTCCCGACACGATCGCCATCATGGTGACGGGAAACGTTGATGTTGAAAATACGATCGCTTCGCTTCGCGGCGGGGCGCACGATTTTATCGGTAAACCGATCCGTCTCGAAGAATTGCGCGTGACGCTCAGAAATGCGCTTGAAACACGTCAATTGCGGCGCGAGGTCAAACATGCGCGGCGCGAACGGAGCAGTGAACTGGGTTTTGCGCAAATCATCGGCGAATCGGCGACCATCAAAAAATCGATCGAACTGGCGCGTCGGGTTGCTGAATCGGACGTTATGTCGATTCTTCTGCAAGGCGCGACCGGAACCGGCAAAGATTTGTTTGCGCGGGCGATTCATTTTGCTTCGGAACGCCGTGATGCGCCGTATTTAGCGATAAATTGCGCCGCGTTGCCGGCAAATTTGATTGAATCTGAGCTTTTCGGTTATGAGAAGGGCGCGTTCACTGATGCAAAAGCGCGAAAAGAAGGATTATTTGAGCAAGCGCACGGCGGAACGATTTTTTTAGACGAGATCGGTGAGGTCGAACTTGGACTTCAGGCGAAACTTCTTCGCGTTCTCGAAGAAGGTATGTTTCGGCGGGTCGGCGGGCTGCGCGACATTCACTTTGATGCGCGGATCGTTGCTGCGTCAAACCGCGATTTGAAAAGAGAAAGCGAAGAGGGGAATTTCCGGCTTGATCTGTATTATCGCCTTTCAGTTATTCAGATTGATATTCCGCCTTTAAATGAACGCGGCGACGACGTTTTGTTGTTGGCACAACATTATATCGAAAAAGCAAATCAAAAACGGCGCGGCAAACTTCTAAAAGGATTGTCAAAGGAAACATCGCAGATTTTCACCCATTACGCGTGGACGGGAAATGTCCGCGAACTCAGAAATGTCATTGAGCGCGCCTCGATTCTCGAAGACGGCGAATGGATCGCAACTGATTATCTGCCGCAGGACTTACTGCGAAGTGTTGGGCAAACAAGTGCGAAAAATTTCGCGCAATTTTCTTTGCCGCCGGACGGCATCTCCCTCGAAACGGTTGAGCTTGAACTCGCCAGACAAGCAATTGAAAGGACGGGAGGAAATTTGACCCGAGCGGCACAGTTATTGCATATTTCACGTGATCAGCTACGTTATAAACTGAAAAAATCCGGTGACTACAAAAATAACTTAACGGAATAAATGACCGAATCCAAGACCGTCAAAAATGATAAAAAACTCGCGGCAGAAACACGCGGCTTACTAAAAGAGCTGTCCGACATCAAGTTTGCATTGGACGAATCTGCAATTGTCGCGTTCACCGATCAAACCGGCAAGATCACCTATGTCAACGACAAATTTTGCGAAATCTCAAAATACAGCCGCGAAGAACTTCTCGGGCAAGACCATCGCCTTGTTAATTCAAATTATCACCCGAAAGAATTTATCCGCAATCTCTGGACGACGATCGCGGGCGGCAAAGTCTGGCGCGGAGAAATGCGTAATCGAGCCAAAGATGGCGGGATCTACTGGGTTGATACGACCATCGTTCCATTTCTCGACGAACGCGGAAAACCTTATCAATATGCGGCGATCCGCTATGATATTACCGAACAAAAACGTATCGAAAATCAATTGCTTCGTGCGCAGAGAATGGAATCGATCGGAACTCTGGCAGGCGGCATCGCCCACGATTTCAATAATATTCTGGCACCGGTTTTGATGGCGACCGAAATTCTTCAGCTTAATGATTCGGATCGCGAAACAAAACGTTGGCTGGCGGTGATTCGGGAAAATGCCGAGCGCGGCGCGGATCTTGTCAAACAGGTTTTGACTTTTGCACGCGGAATGGAAGGCGAACGCATCATCGTGCAAGTCAAGCATATCGTCAAAGATCTGGTCAAAGTTCTCAAACAAACTCTGCCGAAATCAATCAATGTGAGATTTGAAATTGAGCCCGATCTATGGATCATTCAGGCGGATCCGACCCAGATTCACCAGGTTTTAATGAATCTCTGTATAAATTCCCGCGATGCAATGTCGCTCGGCGGAACCTTGACTTTGACCGCTCAAAATATTGTTTTAGACGAAAACTATGCGCGGCTTCATCTTGATGCCGGTCAGGGGGAATATCTTGTGATCACGGTTTCGGACACTGGGTCGGGAATTACGGCGGATATTCAGGACCGAATTTTCGATCCGTTCTTTACGACCAAAGAAATAGGTAAAGGCACCGGATTAGGACTGGCGACCGCCATCACGATCATCAGAAGCCATGGCGGATTTGTTAATGTTTACAGCGAACCCGGCAAGGGGACAAAGTTTTCCGTCTATTTTCCGGCGGTGGAAATTGAAGAAAGTGCAAGAAAAGCAGGAGAATCCGTTTCGTTTCCACGCGGTGCGGGTGAAGTTGTTCTGGTTGTTGACGACGAGGAAAACATTCGTGAAATTACGCGGGCGACGCTCGAAAAATTCGGTTATCGAGTCTTGACGGCGACGGACGGCACTGATGCAATGGCGATTTATGCTCAGCAACGCGACGAAATAGCGGTAATTCTGACCGATATTGCAATGCCTTATATGGACGGCACAGCTTTGATTCGTGCCGTGCGGAAAATTGATCCGCAGGAAAGAATTGTCGCGATGAGCGGTTTAATGAATTCCGATCAAACGGCTGAATTACAAAATCTAAATGTCAACGCATTTTTGTCAAAACCCTTTACGGCTGAACATTTGCTTAAAACACTGGTCGAAATCTTAGAAACAAATTAATTGATTAGAACTTTGGTTTTTTGACTTTAGTTTTTGGTTTTTTGAAAGAAATTGCAGAGTGGTATTGAATTTCTCACAACGACCGCGTATGTTTCCGAAATTTTGGTTAAAAATCAAAGGGGTTCCATCGAATAAAACCAAAAGCCAAAGACCAAAAACCAAAAACCTAAACAGATCCCAACCGTTATAGAATGGGCTAATTACTACGCGAAAGTTTTTCTTTTAATTTAGCGGCAATTAAAGGTGCAAGCATTAATAGCAGCAAACCGACCGGCAATAAACCGCCATTGATCACGTCGTAATCTGAAAAGATACGTTCCCATGAAAACTGCATAACAAAACGACCAAGCAAAATTTCAAAAGCAACAGTCAAAAACAACCATAAAAACCCGATGGAAATAAGTTGGAAGTTATTTGTTGCGCGAAGCCATTTGATAAACAGATATGAAATTACGAAGATGATTAGAATACCTGAAAACAATGCCGCCTGTCTTGCTCTAAAATCTCCGACAACGGGTTGGAGCAGAATCAAACGTGCAATGCCGTGAAGACCTTCGGCAAAAATAATGATCAGCCAAACTGTGATACCGCGCAAAATGAACGATAAATCTTGCATCTCAATCTCTTTTAGTACTTTCGCTTTTTGAAAAAAAATGATTAAACAATTACATGAAAATGCGGAAAAACGCTACGCTCGTAAGTCTGCCTTTTCGCCCTTACTTTGTGTGGGCTTCTGCATTTACTTTTGCTTATCTGCTTAATAGCTATCAGCCATTAAGGAAAGTGAATAGCTTTCAATATCAATAAATTCAAACGGTACCAGTGCGCCTTCAAGGCGCAAAAAAACAAGCCACCGCATCTGGCGACGGTACTTTCACTAATGCAATAATACAAAACGTCGGCATATATTAGACATCTTTCCTAAATAAAATGGATTTAGCTGAATCTTTGAATTTTTTGATTTTTAGCCTGTTTTAACAGGCTTTCCGCGTTTCGCGGCAACCGCTTCGCCGCCGCGTCCGTTTACGGCGCGGTCGGCATTGAAAATGAATGTGCATAGCGCGTTTTGGACGTTTTGCTTATTCTTCGGCTTAAGCCAAGAAAAAGGACGTTAAAACGCCCTTAATCAGAATTATTTGAATTTGACCACGCCGTAAACGAGCGCGGCTAAAACGTGCGAAGCGCACGCGCAGCCTGTTAAAACAGGCTAAACCTCAAAAATACAACAGTTATTTTGGAAAGATGTCTATTTACAAATGCCGACGTTTTGTATTATTGCATTAGTTGTTAATATTTTTATGATACAACCAGTCACCAACTGCTCGGGTTGTTGATTACATATTGTAAATACTACTCGCTAAGAACAGCTTTTTGTAACAACATTTGAGTATTGCTATAAAATGGCACATCGGTTTTTCCTAAAATACCTGTCGGCAATGAAGCCATTTCACTTACATTGTCCATTGGAACTAAAACTGTTTTGGCTCCATTTTCAGAGAGAAGTATCGTTTTATCAGCGAAATTACCAACTCTTTCGATGGCTCCGCCAATTGAAATATTACCGAGAACGGCTAAACCGGGTTTAAGATTCTTTTTATAAATACCGGATAGAATTGCGATATAAACAGCAGACCCAATTCCTCCACTAATATATGCTCCTAACAAGTTACTTATTTGGAGATTTATGTCAAAACCTGTCAAAGAATGTTGTTCATTCAAAATACTTTTTTCATTTGCTCGCAGGTAGTTATAAGTATTTTTTACATTTTCCTTCACTTCTTGAGAACTTGTGCCGGTGATAGTTAATTTGCCGGTGCCTTTCAGCGCGACGACTTCAATTTTTACGAGGGCAGCATTATCACCGTCGCTTGTTGCCGTGTAGCATGTTCCGGGCGGCAAGGGATTGCTTTCAATTAACGCCGAACCGCGTTCTTCCGGAAGCCCGACAAAGACTTCTTCTTGTGTTTCCTTGTCAATATAAGAAAAATTGGTATCCCAGAATTCCATGCCGCCGATACGTTTCAACTGTTCTTTGACACGCCGGCGCATTTCCATGGCAAAAACCAAATATTCCCGTATATCTTCTTTTGTGTAATTAACATCCGGGTGAAGAAGTTTAATAAAAGCCGAAACAGTTCGTCGGACTGACCTTGAATCTCTTTGTTTGAGATGGGCGCCCAAGGTGAAGTATTTGTCTAAAGCGTCAGTATAAGTAGATTTACGCTGTGCTTTTAAGGTCTCCGAGAAAAAGTCGGTGCTGAAACCGTAATGATTCGTGAAATTTTTCGGGCTGAATTTGCTAATTTCCCATCCGGGCAAAAAGAAATTGATTCTATCTAAGAAAGCCGTATCAAAATTTACTTCATCGGAAAGCGGGCTAAATAAATGAGATGTTTGTAATACAGTTTCAACCGGTTGATTGATGTTTCCGTTCAGGATAATCGAAGCCTGTCCGGTAATTTCTCCACCCTTTCCGGCGCGGGAAAACGAACCCGATTCCATATAATCTTTCATCAGCGGAATTGCATCACGATCCTTAAATAATTTGTCGGTGCTTTCATCAAAACAAATTGCGTCCCATTCGCCGACTGCGCCAACTCTGCCAGTCGTATTATTGACGAATAATTTAGCAACTGTGCCTTGTCCACCGGAAATCAGAATTGCATACGGTGTCAGTTCTTTATAAACATAAGATTTGCCCGACGAACGCGGGCCGAGTTCGACCATATTGAAATTTGCTTCAACTAATGGAATCAGGCGTGAGAGCAACAAATTCAATTTACGTTCATCAAATCCCTCGCTTTGCGGCTCATATCCGGCACTGCGAAGAAGTAGCGTTTTCCATTCTTCTTTAGTAAATTCCTTTCTTTTGTCGATGATTTTATTGTTATCGAAACTTGAAAGTTGAATCGGTTTGATGTCACGGACAACAAAAGGAAACACTACTGTACCGATTGTAATCAACGGGTCATATTCCATTTCGATAATCGCCCAAATACCGCCAAGCAAAACCTTTTCATGCCTTCTTACTAACTCATCACTGATATTGGCTTTCCGCATGTTGCTGTTGCTGATCGTTGCCCAATAACGGTCACGCTGCGGATCAAGATCGACCGAGATTTTATCAATAATCGTGTAACGTCCTTTCTCACGGAGTTTTGATTGAATCAGACTGCTTTCTTCCGGGTTGACGTAATGATCGCGAAGAATTTTTTTAACATTCTCCATTCCTTCCTTTATTTTTTCTTCGTCTTCGGTGCTGCAGCTGTTCGCAAGTAAATACTCTAAAACAAATGCCGGCACATTCGCTCCGCCTTTGATAATTCCAACAAGGTCTTTTTTTACGACAAAGCCCCTGAAATGTTCTAATGCTTTTTTATCCAATTCATCTAAAACAATCATTTTTATAAAAGACCTCCAAGATCGCGGAGATTGGTTTGTTTTATCATTACTTTGTCAATTTGCTCTTTTGTGTCGGCATCAATCAAAACTGCTTCGACTTCTTTATGTTTATCAAATGAGAAATCCAATGATTGAACTTCGCCCGGTTTGATTGTG
>JANPDZ010000545.1:0-3445 GCA_031431735.1 Acidobacteriota bacterium
AATAATTCTGCCCGGCATTGCGCCGACATATGTGCGGCGATGACCGCGAATTTCGGCTTCATCGTGCAAGCCGCCTAAAGAAAGGCGCACAAATTTGCGGTTCAAAGCCCGCGCAATCGAACGTCCTAAGCTGGTTTTCCCGACGCCCGGAGGTCCGACCAGACAAAGAATCGAGCCTTTCGGCTTTTCGCGCAATTTGCGAACCGCCAAGGCTTCGATCATTCGTTCCTTGACTCTTTCCAAACCGTAATGGTCTTCGTTTAGAATTTTTTCCGCCTTTTTCAAATTCAAATTGTCTTTCGAGGATTTTGACCAAGGAAGTTCGGTCATAATGTCGAGCCAATTTCTGAGCGTCGCGGTTTCTGCCGTGTCAGGGTGCATCCGTTCGAGCTTTTTGAGTTGGCGAAGCGATTCTTCTTCGGCGTGCGGCGGCATTTTCGATTTTAAGATCTTGTCGCGGTAAAGTTCTATTTCCTCAAAAAGTTCGTTGCCTTCGCCGAGTTCCGATTGAATTGCTTTAAGTTGCTGACGCAAAAAATATTCGCGTTGCGAACGGTCAATATCGGCGCGCGCCTGAGTATTGATTTCCTGCTGAACCGTTAAAACATCAATTTCTTTACTTAAAAGGTCATTGACGCGGCGCAGACGCAAAACGGGATCAAAAATATCAAGAACGCTTTGCGCGTCTTCCACTTTTAATTCAAGATTTGATGCCGATAGATCCGCCAATCTTCCGGCATCGTCCAAGTTTGCGATAATCGCTAAAACTTCGGGCGAAATGTTCTTACCCAGATTTGCGGCACGTTCCATCGAAGCGCGGACATTGCGCACCAAGGCTTCAACTTCCAACGAATTGGCTGGCGGAAGCGGCTCGGGAATCGGCGTCAGTTCGGCTTTGATATAATCGCCGCTTGAATCAATCGATTCGATATTAGCCCTTGAAAGTCCTTGAATCAGAATGCGGATGCGTCCGTCCGGCAATTTGAGCATTCGCATTATGACGGCGACCGTTCCGACTTTGAAAAGGTCTTCCTGCGTCGGGTCTTCCTTGTCCACATCTTTCTGCGAAACAAGCATGATCATTCGATTGCGGCTCAAAGCCTCGTCAACCGCTTTGATCGAGCGGTCACGCGAAACAAAAAGCGGAACGATCATAAACGGATAAATGACAATATCGCGCAAAGGCAAAACAGGCAATTCCGGCGGAATCAGCATCTGAGGGTCACTGGTATCGGTATCAACCAATTTTTCTGAGAAATCTTCAATTTCTTCCATAACCTTTATGTTAGAAAACAGAAAGTGAAAAGTAAAAGGCAAAAGGCAAAAGGCAAAAGGCAAAAGTAAAAATGTATCCTCAACTGTTACTTTCGAGCAGGACGATTTTCTACTTTTTACTTTTTACTTTTGCCTTTTTTTCGACAACTTTATCGCGCGAACGGACGAGATATTTGAGTTCGGTCATAAACTCGGAAACGTCTTCAAATTCAAGATAAACAGATGCAAAGCGAACATACGCGACCTTATCGAGAACTTTCAGACGGCGCATAATGATTTTGCCAACTTCGCTGGTTGAATATTCCCGATCGGACGAATCCTGTACCGCTTTTTCGACCTCAGTCACAATCGCTTCAAGCTGGACGGCGGAAATCGGACGTTTTTCGCACGCCCGAAGCAGTCCCGCCATAATTTTATTGCGCTCAAAAGTCTCGCGGCGACCGTCTTTTTTGACGACCATATACGGAATCTCATCAATCCGTTCGTACGATGTGAAACGGCGACTGCACAAAATACATTCGCGCCGGCGACGAATCGAATCGCCGTCCTTCGTTTCGCGAGAATCCACAACCTTGTCTTCAAGATGTCCGCCAAGTGGGCAACGCCTAATTTTTCAGTGGAGAGTATAGAGTGAAGAGTAGCGAGTTAAGATTCAGTGTCGAAGCTCTAATGCTCGGTTTGCGGCTTTCCGCTTTCGACATTTAGTTCTCCACTCTCCACTCTCCACTCTCCACTCTTTACTCCTTTCTGTTCGCCTTCTTCGATTTCCTCAACGGCATGTTCGCTCGACAATAAACTTCGAAACTGTTTGATCGAAATATCGCCGTGAAATAAATAATAAAAACCAAAAATAAGTGCGGGTGCGAAATAAACAAGGTGCATTACGATTGATACCGCCAGCGCATCTGTCGGCAAAACATTCAAAAATATCAATCCCTGCATGGTTGCATAATGAAATCCGCCGGCGCCGCCGCCCGGTGTCGGTACGAGCGAACCAATTGCCGCAAATCCCATGATGAACATTGCCCCGCCGAGATTAATTGTAATACCGGGCAAATCAAAGGCTAGAATAACGAGCCACGTCGGAACAGCAATTGACAGCCAAAGCATCACGGTCCAAAAAACAACCGAAAAGATCTCGCGCCAGTTTCTTAAAATTTGAAGCGAAGCGGCAAGTTGTTTGAGAAGGCTGATAAAAACCCTCCTGATCCGGCGCGGTACAAATTTTTTATCAGTTAGTTTTTCTACCCAGGCGATGATCCGGGGCGCATATTTTTGATAAATAAACAAGCAAACAAAGCCGAATGCGGTGCCGGCAAGAAGTAAATTTCCGATGAATTTAACATAATTGTAATCATTTTCGTGGCCGACGGGAGCACTGAACCAAATTAGGTTTATCGCAAAAAAACAAATAATCGCGGCTAAATCAAATATGCGTTCGACACCTAATGTAACAAGTGCAGACGACGGGCGCACACGCTTATCGCGCATCGGAAGCCACATCGGACGAACAATTTCACCGGCTCTGCCGACAAAAAACACGGCGGTAAAACCAACGGTCGTCGTTGCAAAAAGCTCTTTGAGCGAAGTCTCGGTGATCGGCTCCAGTAAAACTTTCCATCGCAGTGCTCGCAGAAAATAGCCAAGACAAATAATTGATGTTGCCAAAATCAAATAATACCGGTTTGCCTGCGTGATTTTGCCGCCGACCTTGTCCCATTCGAGATTTCGTCCAATAAACCAAAAGAGGAAAATTGCGAGCAAAAACAATAGTATGAATTTTATATACTTCTGCAAATTAATTCCTGACCTTGAAAATAATATTTTCACGTTCCAAAATGTTTATTTGAAACTCGGCATACTTTACAGTTTTGTTAAATATGCAATAAAGACAAAAGATTACAGTATTTTTCAGTAAAAAGTAAAAAGTAAAATGGCGAAAGCAAAAGTATTGAACTTTTCTTTTTCGGCGAGCGTAGAAAGTTTTTGACAAGGCACCGATCTTAGCTTTGTCGCTTTTAGCTAAATAGATTTGCTGATTGGAGAAATAAGCGTTGGAAGCATTAAAAGTAGCTTCGGAAAATAATGGAGCCGAACTTGTGCGCCGATGCCGTGCCGGAGACGGTTCGGCGTGGGAAGAGATTGTGTCGCTTTATTCGCGGCGGATTTT
>JANPDZ010000546.1:0-2304 GCA_031431735.1 Acidobacteriota bacterium
TAATTCTATGGTTTTTGGTGGAAAAATTAGGAGATTTAAGCCTTAATTTGGTGGTTTCAGTCTCAATTTATCGTGTAATTGCCGGCTTAAAAATGTTACTTGTTGCAATACATAGACTTTGATTTATGCGACACGCTCTAAGTAATCAAGTATTTTGCTTCGTTCAGAGTCCAAACTTTAGTTTGATTGCCCGCGCTTCGCTGGCGGGCACACGCTAAAGCGTGGACTCTGAACGAAGAACAAAAATGTCGCAAAGCTTATGCTCACCTGCTTAAATCATTCAATCGTCATTTTCGCCACGTCCAAGATCGAATATCGGCCGATCGTTCCATCATTGGAAATGACCGTTAATATTCCTTTGTCAACACTTACCTTGAGGACTTCGCTCATCGGACGCTCGATTTTTGTGCCGTCTTTAAATATTATTACCAAACGAATATTTTCAAGCTGACTCAGATCAACAACCGTGTCAGTTTTTTGGGTCGTCGTTTTCGGCTTTGATTTCGGTGTCGGTGTAGTTTTCGGCGGTTTTACCTTCTTATTCGCCGTTTTTTTCGGCGTTTCTTTTTCAGCCACTTTTTCTTCGGGTTTAGTTTCCGGTTCATCTTTTTTTACCGGAAAATTATCAGTTATGACAACTTCAAAATTTTTATTTTCCTTAGTTTTTTCGTCTTTCTTTTCTTCGGTTTCTTCCTTTTTAGGAAGATTTTCGGATACTTCTTTTTCAACCTTTTCAGGTTCTTTTGTTTCTTCTACTTTTTTTGTTTCCTCTTTTTCGACTTTAGCAGTTGTAGTTTTCGGTTTTGGGGTTGGTTTCGGTTTGACTTCGATGATCGTGCCGACCGAATTTACGCGAACTTCGCCTGTTTTGTCCGTTTTCACTTCAGGCTCATTGGTTTCATCAGTTTCGGCTGTCGTGCCCGTCATTGCTTCAAAACTTCCCGCAAATTTTATTCTGAATGTCGCGGGTTCATCGGTCGGGGATTTTCCTTCGATTCTTAAAATCAGTTTTTGCGGTTGTCTGAGATAAATGACACGTCCTGTTTCGCTGTCCGAATTATCGGAATAAACGGTTATTTTTGTAAGCGGTTTGAGGTTATCAGCCGTAAAGACATCAATGTCGCCATCGAGATTGTTGGTCACAACATTGATAAAAATATCGCCTTGATTTCCGCTAAAAACGTAAAAATAACTCGTCAGCCTCGCATCGCCAAGGTCGCGCGCCTTGATCTTGCCGTTTATTTCATTTGATGTAACCGGAGTTGGAAAGCTTTGATTTGTTGATTGCGCAAAAACTCCGTTTGAAAGAAAGATCAAAAACCAAAGACCAAAAACCAAAGGCCAATGACGAAATCCGTATTTTTTTCTATTGATCAGTGATTTCATTTTTCTTAAACCAAATCTTTTCGCAAATGAACGAGTCGCGATGTTTCTTGATACCCGAGTTTGAGATGCGCCTGAAAGCTCAAATCGTTGCCGATTTCGGAATCCGATGCCATTTCCGTACAGCCTTTTTTTCGCGCCCAGCGTTCGGCTTTATAAACAAGGTCGCGGCCGATACCGTAACGCCTGTAACCCGATTCGACAAACCAGCCTTCGAGATAACCGACGTGGTCGGTATGACAATCTTCGACAAACGGACGAATACTCGCTTCGAGAAACCCGACGAGTTTTCCGTTACCGTTATCAGCTACCAAAACCAATTGCGAATCAGAATGCTCGTAAATATCGATCATCTCCGCTTTGTGTTCATCTTCGCTCAGTTCGTCCCACAAATTTTGGCGCAAGCGAAACCATTCAGGCAAATCTTTCTCCTGCAATTGACGAACGATAAAGTTTAGCTCTGTCATTAGCAGTTGATTTTAGCAGTCTTGTTTTAATACAACAAACTATTTTTCAAGTAAAAAGAAAAAAAGTAAAAAGGTAAGTAACAGAAGTTAAATAAATTTACCCACAAGTGTTTTGGTGGTTTTTGTGTTTTAGTCCGCACAATCAGCAACTGATGTTACGCCGTAACCTTTTTCAGCCGGATTCATCCGGCTTTTCCGCGCTTCGCGGACGTTTAGCCACGTCCATTGATGGCGTGGTCAGCAAATTGAATCCGAGTTTGAGGGCGTTTTAACCTAGATTTTGTGCAAACAGGTGTCGTTTTTTTTGACATTAATAGGGTATTGGTTCAACGAAGAATCAACAACTTAGCTAAAGTTGGTTGAGCCGAATTGAGAAGCCACCAAGAAATGAAGCCAATAATTTGATATTTAAAGTCGCCAAAAGGTCATTTAACGAGCACTGTTAAAAATCAAT
>JANPDZ010000547.1:0-2691 GCA_031431735.1 Acidobacteriota bacterium
TATATAAATTATTTGTCGGAGAAATATAAGTAATTACTTTTCAAGTTGATAAAGAAGCAATGAAACAAATAAATTCATTGAAGATTTTGTAATAATTCAATTCATAATAAGAGCGTGATTATCAAGTCATCGAAGATGACAAACATTATAGCCTAGCGAGAATCGCTAGGACGAGATGCATTAAAATTCCGTCGCTGAAAGCGACGAACAAAATATGCCGCAATCAATATTCGAAATGTTGGCTGACATTGTTTTTTCGACGAAAAACCGCGCCGATTTGATTGTGCCCGAAATTGAAAACGGTTTATTCGGTTATATTCACGGAATTGTCGAAAACAACGGCGCAAAACTTATTATTGCCGGCGGCACAGCAAATCACGTTCATTTGTTGGTTTCTTTGCCCAAGAAAATTGATGTTCCGGTGTTGATTGGTGATATAAAACGCGATAGTTCGAGTTGGATAAAAAAGCAAGATGCACGTTTCGGTAATTTTTATTGGCAGATAAGGTTACGGCGCGTTTTCAATCGGACAATCGCAGGTTGAAGTTTTAGTAAACTACATTAAAGGGCAAAAAAGGCATCACGCAAAACAAGATTTTAAAGATGAATTTCGTGCATTGTTGAAGAAATACGAAATTGATTACGATGAGCGATATGTTTGGGATTAAATGTAAAAAATGTTCGTCGCCTTCAGCGACGCGCTTAATGTTTGCATTGTTCCTAGCGATTCTCGCTAGGCGGCGAAGCGGTGTTGTTGGTCGCCGTTGGCGACATAAAAAGCAGATTTCTATACCAGAACATAATCACGGGACGAAATTTCGATTGCGTCAAAATCGCTTGCCTGATCTTTATGAACACGCTGAAGAAATTTAGTTTATGAGCAAGTTGTTTCCAATGGATGATTTGATAATTCCCAACGAAGAATAAATGCTCTACGACCAATATTTCATTGACGATCTGAAAAACCGCACCGATCTGGTGCGGATCGTTGAGATGCACGTTCCGCTCAAGAAAAAGGGCGCGAATTTTTGGGGCAATTGTCCGTTTCATGGCGAAAAGACGGCTTCGTTTTCGGTCAATCCGGTGAAAGGTTTTTATAAATGTTTTGGTTGTTCAAAAGGTGGAAATGCGTTTTCGTTTGTCATGGAAATCGAGGGTTTGAACTTTCCCGAGGCGATTCGTAGGGTCGCGGAAATTTCGGGTGTGCCGTTGCCGGAACCCGTTGACGATGCCAATTATGAACGCAACAAACAGCGCAAGAAAGAACGCAAAGCGATTGCCGATCACGTTATCGAACTCAACGGTTACGCGCTCGAATTCTGGGAGCATCACCTGCAGGAAAACAACGCACACGCGAAAGCGGCGCGTGAATATCTCGAAAAACGCGAGATCTCTGACGAAATCATCAAACAATTTCACATCGGCTATTCGCCCGACAGTTGGGACGCGCTGATGTCGCTTCTGAAAGAAAAAGGCGCGGACGAACAACTTATCGAAACGAGCGGTCTGGTTTCGGTCAACGAAGAGAAAAAGCGAGTCTATGATCGTTTTCGCGGGCGGATCATGTTTCCGGTTTTGAATATTGACGGTGCGCCGGTCGCGTTCGGCGCGCGAATTTTACAGCAAGGTGAACCGAAATACTTAAATTCGCCCGAAACGCCCGCCTATATCAAGGGCGAACATCTTTACGGATTTTTTCAATCGAAAGATGAGATCCGCAAAAAGAAATATGCGATTCTCGTCGAAGGCTATCTTGATCTGATCGCGCTTTACCAATTCGGGGTGACCAATTGCGTCGCGAGTCTCGGAACGGCGTTCACCGAACAGCAATCGAAATTGCTCGGCAGGTTTGCGAAGAAGGTCGTTGTCAACTATGATGGAGATAAGGCAGGTGTCAAAGCGGCAAGACGGGCTATTGAAATCCTTCTGGCTGACGATTTTGAAATCAAAATATTGGTATTACCAAACGGGCAAGACCCGGACGATTTCATACGCGCCAACGGATTCGCAAGCTATAAAAAACAACACGAACAAAGCGCGACTACCTATCTCCAATTCGTTCTAGAAACTGCTGTGCAGGAACGCAATCTTTCGGTGCCGAAGCAAAAAGCTGAGGCAATCGAAGATGTGTTGCCTGTTATTTCGATTGTTCGCAACCCGATTCAGAAACGCGACAGTTTTGACCAGGCAATGAACGCGTTGCGCGTCGATGACGCGATGCTCAAGCGTGATTTGTGGAAATCGGTCAAACTCGGTTCCCGAATCGAACCCGAAACAGTCCGGCAGCAAGTTGCCCGTGCCACTCAAGCGAAAATGACGGTTGCCGAAGCCCGCCTGCTTGAACTGCTGATCTACGACAACGAATTGCGAGAAATAATTTTGCCCCAACTCGAGGAAACCGATTACGATGCTCTGGCAACAGCCGGCGTTTTTCGTGCCGTTCTCGAATTGCAAAAAACGAGCAAGGAAATTACACTAGAAAGTTTGCTTGAACTTGTCGAAATGGACGAAGCAGCGAGCGATTTTGTTCCTGTGCTGATGATGAGCGAACCGCCGCGCGAGCCGGGCGAGGCGATTGACGAAGTTCTGCATAATGCCGAAAGCTGTGTTTTTACATTACGTTCGATGGCGATTTCAAATCGAATTCTGGAAATCAGCCAGGAACTGATGTTGGCGGAACAAAGCGGCAAC
>JANPDZ010000548.1:0-3896 GCA_031431735.1 Acidobacteriota bacterium
CTTGCATCTGCTTAATTATCGAGCATAACTCTCCAATCAGTTGATGACATTCTTCAATTGTTTCCGGCAATTTCACTTCCACATTGTTATCAAATGTCTAATCAGCTAAAATATCCTTTTTTGACTGACCTAAACAGTTACTTTGAATGAAATTAATAATCCGAAATCCGAAATCCGAAATCCGAAATTTGGATCTACTGAAGATGGCTGAAAAAGCATACCGCCCTTGTCCGAAACAACGGCGGTATGCTTTTTGACAAAATATAGAAATGCGAATCAGGGGTTGAATATTGGTAAACTGAAAAGTTGTTTACAAACTCAAAATTCATAGTGAAAGGTGTCAAAATTAGGACGCGGATGAACCGAGGATTGAGCGGATTTACGCTGATTTCTGAAAAAATCCGCGTAAATCCGCTCAATCGGCGTAAATCCGCGTCCAATTTCTTTTTAATTTTTCTAATCCTTGAAGTTTTAAGCCAATGCGCGCGGACATTTTTCAACTTCTGATTCGCATTAGAATCAAATTTAGAACATAAAACGCATTCCGAATCGAAAATATCTTGGCTGTTGGAAAAGATTCGGCTGATTGTAATCATTCCGAGTTCCGGTCGCGCTGATTCCGCGAGTATTTAGATAATTTTGAACAGATTGACTGATTCCGTTACCGTTGAAAATCGTATTGAAAACGGCGATTTCGCTCGTGCAAGTTGTGCATCCGCCTTGCGTCAGAGTGGTCGAAGTAAAATTTGTCGCGCTGATTGATGTTTGGCGGCTGAGTTCGTTTCTTTCGTCAAAAAGATTGAGGAAAACGATGAACGGCTCAAGCAGAAATTTATCGTTTTTGCCGAATTTGTAGCGATGGCTGACGAGCAAATTAGTTTCGCTGAACATTTCGGTTCTGCCCAAATCGCCGCGCTCGAAAAGAATTGATGGCTGGCTGTAAAGATTGTAAATAGTCGTCAGAGGCGTTCCCGATTGAACGGTCGTAAAAGCCGAAACGGTTGTCAAATTAGCCGAATTCCAATTAAAAGTATAACCGCCGAAAGCCTTAAAATAATGCGGTCGGTCGGTGGCGAGTCGCCCGTTGTCTGGATTGCCGTCGGCATCGAATCCGTAAATTGGCAAGTCAAAATATTTCGTAACATTTGGCGCGGCGCGACCAAATTCATCGGAACTCGCCAAGCCCGAATAATTTCCGTAAAGACGGCTGAAAGTGTAATTGGCGTTGAAGAAATATTTTGATGCACGTTTGTCGAAAATGACTTCAAACGCATCGTATTTGCGCTCGGCTTTGGCGCAAGGAAAGTTTGTATCTGCTGCGATTTCGCAAACTTGCCCGAAACCCGGATTGCCGATTGAATAAAATTCGCTTCCTTGGGCATTAAAATTACCGACATCTTCCACTGCACGGTCAAGCTGACGATGAAAATAACGTCCCGACAAGCGCAGATTGCTTCCAAATTCCCTTTCAAAACCGATTGTAAATTCGCTCGTGCGTTGAGGTTTTAGATTCGGATCAATTATCGGCGGCGTAAATAATGGCGGCTCAAATTGACTTGGAATAGTAAAGCTAAACTGACAAACCGACCAGCCGCTACCATTAACAATCGGGCATTGTCCATTTGGATTGTCAATATTGTTTCCGAGAATATTTTGAAAAGTATAATTCGTGTATGCCGCGCCGCGGCTTGGCAGAATCTCGAAATAATCGCGGTAAAAAACTTGCGGCGTTTGCAGAGAACGCAGAACTTCAAATTTCAGACGGTCGTAATACCAGCCGAAACTGCCAAAGATTTTATTTTTCCCGTCGCCCAAAACATCAAACGCAAAACCGATGCGCGGCGCAATCTTATCGCGCCAGCCGAATTTTTGAGTTATCGCTTGGTTGTAATCGGGAAGCGTTTCGTTTTCAAAACGGATGCCGAGATTCAGCGTCAAACGGTTGTTTATTTGCCACGAATCTTGCCCGAAAATTGCTTGATTCGTGTTGTTTGCCTCGCCAACCGTCCCAAATCTTTGCAGAAAACCCGAACCC
Organism: Acidobacteriota bacterium; assembly: GCA_031431735.1. GTDB lineage: Bacteria > Acidobacteriota > Blastocatellia > Pyrinomonadales > Pyrinomonadaceae > JAFDVJ01. The sequence continues at coordinate 2,036 of JANPDZ010000548.1, forward strand.
AAATTTCCCGCCGTCGGCGTAATCGGAACGCCGAGATTGGTAATCGGAATGCCATAGAAAAGCTGAACGATTCCCGTGTCCGTGTAGCCTTCTTTGACTTCATTGAACAGGCGATTAAATTGATAGCCGAACTTAAAATTATGCCGCCCGAAAGCGTTGATGCCGACTAATGCGGCATCGGCATTGAAAGTCGTGCGCTCGGAAGCATCGTAATCGCGGATAAAGTTGTTGGAAATATTCTGAAATCCGGGCGAACAATTTGAACCCGGCACGTTTTGTGGACTTCCCGCCGTACTGCAAATAAATCTGGTCGTGCGCGGCAAACCGTAAGTATCGAGCTTTTCGTTGAGAAAACCTCTGCCCGCGCGAAAATTCAGCAGAAAATTCTTCGTAATGTCCCAACTTATCTGACCGTTGACGATGTTTGAATTTTGTCTGCCGCCGCGTGTGGACAAATAATCTGCGCCGCGCAAACCGCTGACCGATTGCGGTGCGCCGCCCAAACCTTCGCTAAATGAAGGCAAAATGCCGTCTTGAATAATCGGGTTGTAGAGAAATGAGCCGAATATTCTCAAGTTTGAAATCGGCTGAGAATCGAACCGCAGAAATGCTTCTTCCGTTCGGACGTTTGCTTTGTATTTGATGGTTTCGCTAACGGTTCGCGTCGCCGGATTTGCGCTTGTGAAATAGTCAATCGTGCGCGTTGTTTTGTAAATTTGCGGCGAATATGACGAAAAGAACCAGAGTTTGTTTTTAACAATCGGTCCGCTCAATGCGGCGGTCGGAAAAAATCCCGTGCCGCTGTCTTTGTTCGGTTGAAAATATTCAACTTGTCCGGCGGTTGTGCCAAATCTGTTAATCACGGCGTTTGGTCTTCCTTGCAAATTTTCGGGCGTCAATGAAACTCCGAAACTGCCGCGCCATTCATTATTTCCGCCCGCCGTGACGACATTGACAACGCCACCGGTTGCGCCGCTGTATTCGGCAAAAATTCCTTCGCTTTTGACTTGCACTTCCTGAAGAAGTTCAAACGGCAAATCGTTGTTCGGGTTCAAAAGTCCGGTTTTGAAATTGGTAACTTCCTGACCGTCAATAAAGAAAGTATTTTCCGCGCCCGACGCGCCGTCAATCTGAAATCCGCCGGAGAGAACTTCGGGACGAACATTCGGAACAATTTTTAAAAGCGAGCCGAATGTCGTTCTTCGCGGCAGATTTTCGGAGAATTCTTTTTTATTGTTTGTGCGGATTTCGGGCGTTGCACCAACGGATTTATCCATCGGTTCGATAACGACCACGCTAGTCGATGTGCCAACCTCAAGAATGATTGGCACGAGCGCAATTTTGTCAATCGAAACCTCGATGTCCGCTGAAAACGAACGGAAATTCGGATACGAGAATGAAATTTTGAAATTTCCGGGAGGGATTTCGCTAATTGTAAACTCGCCTTTTTTATTGGTCGTTACGGTTTTTTTTAAGCCTGTTGCATCATATTGGTTTTCGATTGACACGGTTGCCCCGGCAATCGGCGCACCGTTCGCATCGGCAACCGTTCCTTCAATCGTGCCGGTCGTGCCTTGCGCGAAGGCTGTTTTTGAAAGGAAAAGAATTAAAACTGTCAGGATGATTTTCGAAAGTGATTTGAAGCGAGTTGACATACTTTATATCTCCGAATTTAAGTTTCCAAGTTTTTTTCTCAATTAATACAAGGCAATTTATAATCCTCGACTTTAGATAAATTTTCGGTTTCAGGCAAAACTGTAAGTGTCCTAAACATTGAATTTATGACAATCAAGAGAAAAAACTGGGAAATAAATGAGGGTAGTGGTCAAATTTACCACCCCAACTACCTGCATTTAATTCA
>JANPDZ010000549.1:0-8311 GCA_031431735.1 Acidobacteriota bacterium
AACCAGAAAAGGACTGGAGAGACTTATTTTGACTTTTGAGAAAGAGCGGTTCTTGCCGAAAAAGTGTAAAAAAGGCGTGGGCAGAAAAAAAGGCGAGAAACAAGAGCTGCGAAAACAGTATCAAGTGGTCAAAAAATGGCATCCGGAAGTAGAAATCACAAGGGCAAGCAGGCAACGAGAATGAAAATAGAGGAAAACAACTTCAAGAGAAGAAAAACTTGCTCAAAAAAACAGAGCGAGCTAGGACGGATTTCGTCCAAAGTCTAAATAGAATAAAATATTACTGAGCAGTCTAAAAATTGCAAGGGCTTTGAAAACTAAGAAAATCTGCCCACGCGCGCACACTAAACAGACGAAAATAAATCATTTTTGCCAAATCTTATTTCTTGTTTTCGTGCCTTTCGTGTGTTTCGTAGGCAAAAATCTTAAATTTTTCAGTAATTTTCAAGTAAGCAATAACTATGCCGCCCAGTAATGAGAATAAAAAGTAAATGAACATCCGACCCGTAAATTTAAGCGATGCGGCGCAGATTGCCGAAATCTATAATTATTACATCAAAAATACGCACCAGACGTTTGAAACCGAACCTTTGAGCGCAGATGAGATGCAGGAAAGAATCGCCAAAACAGGCGAAAAATATCCGTATTTGGTCGCCGAAGAAAACGGCGAGATTTACGGGTATGCTCTGGCATCGCAATTTAAGATGCGGCAGGCTTATGAGTTTTCGGCGGAAGTTTCGATTTACGTCAAAAATGAGGCAAAGCAAAAAGGCATCGGCACACGGCTTTACGAAAGACTGTTTGAAGAGCTTAAAGAAACCGACATTCACGCGATAATGGCGGGAATTTCTCTGCCGAATGACCCGAGCGTCAGATTCCACGAAAAACTCGGCTTTACAAAAGTTGCGCGGTTCCGCGAAGTCGGCTACAAACTCGGGCGTTGGGTTGATGTCGGCTATTGGGAATTGATAAATACTTTCTAAAGATCAATCAATTTTTTGCCCGCGAATAAACGCGAAAAGACGCGAATAATTTTTTCGTCTGTCACATGTTTTTTAATGCGGAAAATTTTCTTAAATTTTTACTTGAAATTGATTTAAAATATTAGACAAAATCCTTGAATGGGGATTACTTTTTTTTGAATTGAATATGTTTTGATTTGAGCGGGCGCAGAGCGCACCTTCCAGACCTGTTAATGGTTTTATCAGTTCTTTTTAACCTTTAATTTGAGAAAAGATAAAGGATTATCAATCAATTTACAGCAAATTTGAGGTTTGGAAGGGTTGCTTTGCGCCCGCTCAAGTTACATCGAGAATAATGTTCACGAAAATCTCTGACTTTGCAAGAGCCTTAGTTTCGTGGGCAAAATTTCTTTCGAGCTTTGTCCGAAAAAGTTTTGTTGATAAGATTGATGCGGATGAACAAGCCGAAAATTCACTTCGCACACGCCAACGGGTTTCCCGCCAAAACTTACCATAAGCTTTTTTCTTTTTTGGAAGACGAGTTTGAGATCGGATTTCTTGAACGTCTCGGTCATAATCCGAAATTTCCTGTTTCGGACAACTGGAAATTTCTTCGCGATGAACTCCGTGAAGAAATTGAAAAACGTTACACGGAAAAAATTATCGGTGTCGGTCACAGTCTTGGGGGCGTTTTGCACTTTCTGGTCGCGGTCGAGCGTCCCGAGCTTTACAAACAAATCATTCTGCTTGATGCTCCCGTGATCAGCCGCCTTAGCAGTCACGGTTTGCGCATTTTGAAAATGACGAACCTCATCGACCGTTATTCGCCTTCGCAAATAACGCGGTTTCGCCGTAATTTATGGGCATCAAAACAAGAGGTCTTCGAACATTTCAAGAAAAAGCCGAAATTCGATGCGTTTGACAAGGATGTGTTGCGCGACTATGTCGAACACGGCACAATCCAAACCGACAAAGGCTTTGAACTTTTTTTTTCGCCGAAAACGGAAGCAAAAATTTACCGTACGATTCCGCATCATCTTCCCGTTTTTCGCGGAAAACTAAAGGTTCCGACCGCTTATATCGGCGGAACTCATTCAAAAGAAGGGATGCTCGCACGGCTTTCTTTTATGAAAAAATACTTTCCGATCGACTTTTACCAAATCGAAGGCTCACACCTTTTTCCTTTCGAAAAACCGGAATTAACCGCCGAGAAAATAAAAACTATCGCTAAGCTCTGCATTGACAACATTTAATATAATTTTACCAAAGCTCTAACTGTCATTTTGACCGATTGATAAGTCAATTTGAAAAAAAATGTGTCAAATTATGTTAAACATTGTAAATACTTGTTGACAAAAATTTGTAACTCTAGTAGTTTTAATTTGTGACGACGCACAAGCAGTCGTTTCCTATCGCCACCTTAAAGCAAAAAGAACACATTGCGGCAACGGTTTTAGTTCTTCAAAAATTCGTTGGCACATATCAAGGATGAAAAACGAAACAGGTATCTCGGCTCTGCAAATCAGTTTAGACCTATCAAGAAAAGTCCCGTCTTTGCTGTCAATCCTGAGAGGTGGCAAAAATATCTACTAACAGTGCCGAAACCTGAATCGTTTGGGTAATCAACAAGAATAAAAATTTTCATACTATATAAATAGATTGGCGCGAAAGCGAAAAGGAGTAGAAAAGAATGCTATTCGGTAAAAAGAAAGGTATTGCCGGCTTAGATGTCGGGTCGAGTTCAGTCAAAGTGGTTGAGCTCGAAGGTAAATTAAACAATTTGAACCTGGTCGGATTAGGCTACGAGAATTTGCCAGATGACACGATCATTGACGGTCAAATCATGGAAATGAACGCCGTTTCCGAAGTGATTCAAAATGTTTGCAGAGATCATCAAATCAGTGCCAATCAGGTTGTGACGGGTGTCAGCGGACATTCGGTGATCATAAAAAATATCGTATTGCCGCCGATGAGCCGCGACGAATTGGAAGAATCAATTGACTGGCACGCCGAAGAACATATTCCGTATGATCTGTCGGATGTCAGTCTTGATTATCACGTCACGAATCAAACCAACGACGCGACCCAGGTGTTGATCGCGGCCTGTAAACGCGAAAGAATTGACAGTTTGAAACAAGCCGTTCAAATGGCGGGGAAAACGCCGGTCATTATTGATATTGATACTTTTGCTTTGCAGAATTGCTACGAAATCAATTATCAGCCGGACGCTTCGCAAGTTGTGGCGTTGTTAAATATCGGTGCTTCGACTATGAACGTCAACATCGTGCAAGGCGTAAATTCAGTATTTACACGCGACATCACGGTTGGCGGAAGTCAATTTACCGACATTCTGCAGCGAAATTTAGGCTTGAGTTTTCAACAGGCGGAAGCGGTCAAACGCGGTGTTATTGATCCGGCAAGCAATATGGACGAAAAAGCCATCGAGCCTTTGATGAGCAACGTGACGGAAATGGTCGCGATGGAAATTCAAAAGACTTTCGACTTTTACCGCGCGACGACCGAAGACACCGGCGTTAATGTCCAAAAAATATTGATCTCCGGCGGCGGTTCAAAACTCGCCGGGTTATCGGAAGAACTTTCAAACAAACTTGAATTGCCGGTCGAAGTTTTAGACCCATTTCGGCAAATCAAGGTTGATACACGGAAATTTGACCCCGATTATTTGAGTGAAATTATGCCCGAAATGGCGGTTGCCGTTGGTTTGGCAGTGAGGGGAGTTGAAGCAAGATGATTAGAGTAAACCTTTTACAATCAGTTACAGAAAGACACAATGGGACCGTTGCAACGGTCGAGCGTAAAGTTGGAAGCCCGGCATCGCGTCTGCTATTAATGGGCATGGTCGTCGGTTTTCTGCTCGCCGCCGTGATTGGTTGGGACATAATCAGTACACAAATGGCGAAAACCGACGCTGAACATCGGCTCGAAGAGCAGAAACGAATTGCCACCGAGCTCGAAGCGGTAATGAAGGAACAGAAGGAATTAGAAGCGAAGATCCAGTCAATCGACATCCGGATTGACGCCATCAAAAAACTTCGCAGTTCGCAAGCCGGTCCGAGTGCGGTGTTAGAAGCCTTACGCGAACGAATTACGATGACACCGGGAATTTATCTCGACAGTGTTGAGCAAAAAGGCGATCAGTTGGAAATTAAAGGCACGTCAAATGAAGAAGCCGCCCCGACCCAATTCGGTAAGAGTCTGGAATTTTCAGGCGGATTATTTTCAAATCTGAGTATTGAAACCGCCCGCAAAGAAGACCCTATTCAGGCAACGACGGCTGCCGTCACCACAACTCAGCCGAATCCGGCGGAAGTGCCGAAGGTCGTAACTTTCAACTTTACGATAAGGTGCGCTTACACGCCTTCCAAGGCAAGTCAGCCGGATGCCGCGACCACGCTTGCTGCCAATTCGCCGCAACAGCCGAATCAAGCACAACAGACGAAACCGGTGACGCAAGAAGGCGCCACTCAGCCACAAGTTGCGAAAAATCAGCAATAGTAATCATTAGTTCGGTTAATTAAAAAACCAAAAAGAAAAAGGAAACCGAGATGTTAGAAAAATTCAAAGCCCTAGGTTGGTATATACAATTAATAGTGTTGGTCGGTATCGCGTCATTGCTTTACCTATCGGTCTGGTATTTTGTGACGAGCGGAACACGCGCCGAAATTCAAGTCCTCGAAGATCAAGTCGCGCAGAAAACCGCCCAAAACGAAACGGCACGAATCGCCACCCAGCGAATTAACGAATTTCGTTCGCTCTATGCCAGCAAATCGCAGGAATATGACGAATTGAAAGTCCTCTTGCCGGAACAGCGTGAAATTACAAACGTTCTGCAAGGTTTGCAGGATACCGCCGGCGAAAGCCGCCTCGTTGTGATGCGATTTACGCCGCGTGAAGATACTCAGCAAGATTCCATTATGGCAAAGCCGGTTGAGATCGAAGTTGACAGTAATTTCAATAATTTACGCGACTTTTTCGAGAAAATGGCGAAATTGCAGCGAATTGTCTCGATTTCCGATTTCAAATTGATGACATTGACCAATCAAACCGATAGTCGAACATTGCATGCACAATTTTTGTTGACGGCATATTATGCTTCGCCTGAAGATCTGTCAAAACCGGCTCAGCCCAATAAACCCGGTCAGCCGCCTGCGCCGAATGGACAGCAGCCGCCCGCCGCAACGACCCAACCCGCACCGCAAACACCGGTCGCCAAATAGTTTAAGAGGAATTTATAGATTTCTTGAGAGAGAAAAGTTATGTTGAATAAATCAAAAATGACACGCTTCCTGAGTTTAAGTTTAGCCATTGCCGCATTTGTTTTGGTCGGCGGACATTTTGCGCAGACCAATGCACAGGTTAAAGACCCATTCGCAACGCCGGAATGGAAGAAAAAGAAAAATCCCGTCACAAACACTTCGACGACCGGCGGAACTACGACCAAACCGACGAAGCCGATTCCGCCGGCAATCGTTCCGGTGCTGGCGCCGGCGATCGAATTGCGAATCAATTATTACAAACAACAACGCGAGATCGCGGCGGCCAACGGTCAGCCGCTTCCGAAAGTGACAAGCGTTTTAACGCTTGACGAAATGGCGATCACCGGAATTTTCAAAACCTCGAAAGGTTATGCCGCGATGGTCGAAGCGACGCCGATCAAATTGTCCTACACGATCTATCCGGGCGAGAAGTTTTTCGATGGTCAGCTCGTCGCGATCGAAGAAAATCGGCTTGTTTTTCGCCGCGTCGTTAAAATGAGCAACCAGAAGTTCATCGCTTCGGTCGAAAACAAAACTTTACGTCAATATACGGTTCAACAGGAAGTTCAGGGAACCGTACCGGTTGAAAACAATTCCGCCAATAAATCGGAAGTTGTTGCCAACAACAACGGCGCAACAACTCCGACAACTCCGACGACCACTACGCAACCGGAATCAAAAACAGTTGCGCCGACGATGATCATTTCGCCGGTTGACGAAATGAACAAACAACCCGAACCCAAGCCGGAAGATTCCGTCAAGGATAAAAAGAGTAAAAAACCGGTTAAAGTTGCCAAAAAATCTTAACTTATCAATTTTCTGAGGGGCCGATACTTCCACCATCGGAGCCTCGTACCATTCAAAAATTAAAACCCGAAATCTCCGGTTAGAGAGATCAAATTACTTTGGGAGGAAACATGAATTTTCTTCGGAATTCAAGCGTCGTGTGCCGCCGTGCCATGTTCGCACTCGTTATTATCAGTTCAATAGCTTTGGCGGTTGCCGCACAAAAGCCCGCGCAGGAAGGTTGCAAAACCTACGGTTGCGCCGGATTTATCGGTGAACCGATCAACTTAAAGGTTGTCAATGCCGACATCCGCGACATTTTTAATTACATCACCGAACAATACGGAATCAATTTCGTCATTGATAACTCGGTCAAAGCCGTTCCGGTGACGATCAATGTCAATGAAGTTCCGTGGAATATGGCACTCGATTCGATTCTTGAATCGCAGGATCTGGCGGTTCAGGTCAAAGGACCGATTCTTCGGATCGCCGAATCCGCAAAACTTGCGAAAGAAGGTGAAGTAAGACTGCAGATCGAAGGCAGCAAACTTGACAGCGCATCGCTTTACACCGAGTTTATCCGCCTTAACTACGCTTGCGCCGGTAAATGTGCAACGCAATCGAGCTTCGAGGGCGGCAGCACAGGCGGCGGTGGCGGCGGCGGCGGCGAAGACCAGGGCATTTTGGGCGTTGTCAAAAAACGTCTTTCGCGACGCGGTGCGGTCGAGGTTGATTCGCGCAGCAATACGCTCATCATCACCGATGTGCGCGAAAATATTGACTCGCTTCGGCAGCTCGTTCTTTTGCTGGACCAGCCCGAACCGCAAGTCGAAATCGAAGCTCGTATCGTGATTGCTTCGCGTAATTTCAGCCGTGATCTGGGCGTTCAGCTTTCAGCTCTCGTACTCGGTTCAAACGGCAGCGGGGCCGGCGGCGGAACATTGCCGTCAACAACGACAACCGGCTCGACAACTACCACAGGATCGGGGTTAAATCTTCCGAGTCAGATCAATCGGCAGCCGGGTAATGCGCTTGCTTCGCAGATTGCCAATACGGTCGTCGGATTGACGACGGGCGTTTTCGGAACAGCCCAGATCAATCTTTTACTGACGGCGGGCGAGCAAAAGGGACAAGCCAAAATTATTGCGACACCGCGCGTCACGACTTTGAACAACCAAAATGCGGTAATCGAAAGCGGGGTGCAAATTCCCGTTACAACATCGCAAAACAGCGGCAACCAAACCGGCGGTGCGGTATTTACCACGACCTTTGTGTCTGTTCCGCTGCGTCTTCAAGTGACGCCGCAGATCACCGATCTCGGAACGGTTGTTCTTGATGTCGTCACGGAAAACAACTCGATCAGTACGACAGTTGTAGTTGGCGGAACTCCGGGTATCAACACACAAAGGATGAAAACGCGCGTCATTGTTCCCGACGGCGGTACAACCGTGGTCGGCGGCGCGATGCTCGATCAGGAAAGCGATGACCAATTCCGCACGCCGGGTTTGTCCAAAATTCCGATTTTTGGAAACTTGTTCAAACGCAAAGCGGTTTCACGTCAGACGAATGAAATTTTATTCTTTATCACGCCGCGCATCTATCGTCCCGACAATAACGGAAATCAATTGCCGTCGAAGATCAGCGATGGAAACCGGACGACCACCATTCTCCAGCCGGTGCCGATGGGAAATCCGCAGTCGAATTCAAGCCCGACTTCGGAAACACCGACGCAGCCGCAACAGTTTATCGTGCCGATTTCTCCGACAATTCAACCCAACACGAATCCGACTACCAAACAACCGTAGTTTGAGGCGATACGCAGGTTGATGTTTAAGGAAATTCTGTTCCCATGATTAATACCGCGAAGGAAGTTTCCGAGGTTTTGATTATGGGAACAGAGACGCAATTGCCGTCGAAAAGGTTGGGCATAACGCCGAATCCGGGCAGAACTTCTTCTCGAAAAAGAACCGGTTATATGAACAGATAAATTAAAGTTTCCTCTATTTCCTGTCAATCTTTCACCAAAGACTGACAGGAAATTTTTCCTTTAAGTAACAGATGAAAAATAACTTGACCCACAATGCAGAAGCCCGCTACGCTCGTAAGGGCGTAAAACAAAGCACACTTACTTCGTGCGTGTTTCTGCAAGTTTTAAAACAAAGCACACTTACTTCGTGCGTGTTTCTGCAAGTTTTAAAACAAAGCACACTTACTTCGTGCGTGTTTCTGCAAGTTTTAAAACAAAGCACACTTACTTCGTTCGTGTTTATTCAAGTATTAAAAGAT
>JANPDZ010000550.1:0-4082 GCA_031431735.1 Acidobacteriota bacterium
GATCTATCGTTTCGCGCCGTTTTTAGCGGGCAAATTCCGCCGCCGTGAAAAAGAAGAAAAAGGCGACCGCGTTATTTTGGGTGAACACCTCGCGGCGAATGAAGATGCCCAAAGCCTGTTCAGCGAAGCCGAAGAACTTGCGCGCAGCGGAAATTTGCGCGGCGCGATCCGCAAAGGCTACATCGCGCTTTTGTGCGAACTCAGTTACCGCAAGATCATCGGACTGGCGCAACATAAAACCAACCGCGATTACCTGCGCGATGTTCGTAAAAAACGCGAACTTCATCAAAATATGAATGGCTTAACAAATAGTTTCGAGCGGCATTGGTATGGTTTCGATGATGCGGACGAAGCAGATTGGAACGAATTTAGGCAGACTTATCAGCAAGCAATGAGAAGTGAATAGTGATTTTGGTCTTTGGTTTTTGCTTGTCAGAACCAGGAGCGGTAGCGACTTGGTAAGTTTTTAGCCGCTCGCTACCGCTCGGGGTTCTGACAGTTGCCGTCAAACCGAAGACCAAAGACCAAAATAGCAAATAACAAATGCGTCAAAAATTCTTCATAATTTTAGGGTTAGTAATTCTGATTGTCATTATGATCGGACTGAACGCCGTTTCCTACACGCAAAAAGAGGCGGAAGTAGATAGCGAAGCGCGTCCGAATCGTTCGAGTTTTAACACGGGCGCGACCGGAACTCGTGCCTTTTATGATCTGCTGGCGGAAACCGGCAGAAAACCGACGCGCTGGCAAGACACGACCGCCGAACTTTTGACGAGCGGAAAAAATAAGCCCTCGACCTTTGTGATTGTCGGAACGACACGCAAAGAAATTACCGAAGAAGAAGCCGCGCAGATTTTGCAATGGGTTTCGGAAGGCGGAAAGCTCGTCATCATTGACCGTGACCCGCCAAAAGAACTTGTTAAGACGACCGCTAACTGGAATGTGGGTTTTAATACACGTTTTCGCAAACCGGAATTCACTACCGACGCTTCCGACCAAAAACAAATGACGACCGGCATCAAAGCCGCGCGAGCCGTTCAACCGACAATTTACACAACCGGAATCAATGGTGTCCAGACTTCCGCCTTTGCGACTTCGATCAGCTTCGAGCATTTGTCGGAAGAAGAAGTTAAAGACAACACAAAGCAGAAAAAAGCGAAGCCGACACCTTTTCCGACTTTTACAAAAGCAACTCCGAAATACGAACCGCCGCCGAAAGCCTTTCCGACCCCGACTCCTAACAGCAATTCAACGCCGACATCGCGCGGACAAGGTGCGGGAGGAGGCTTAGGAAGCGGAAGAGGTTCAGCCGATGATGAACCGATTCTTCAGGTAAAAACGCCGCCGCCGATGCAAAAATCTGCGCCGACACCTGCGCCGCCGCCAAAGTATGAAACGGCCGCCCTGACTGCGCCGGTCGTCCATCTGTCTGTTGACACGCGGAATATTTTGGTTGATGTGCCATATGGCGCGGGGCAAATCGTCTTTTTGAGCGACCCGTATATTGTCGCAAATGGCGGAGTTAATCTTGTGGACAACGCCCAACTCGCCATCAATGTTATTGCTTCCCGCGAAGGAATCATCGCGTTTGACGAGTATCATCAAGGCTATGGCTCGAACAATAATCGCTTTCTCCAGTTTTTCGTGGGAACGCCCGTTGTGCCGGTTTTTCTTCAAATTGCTTTGCTCGTCGGGCTGGTTTTCTTTTCGCAGAGCCGCCGTTTTGCGCGTGCCGTGCCCGAACCCGAACCGAATCGGCTTTCAAAACTCGAATATGTTTCGGCGATGGCTGAACTTCAACAACGCACCAAAGGTTATGATCTGGCGATCGAAAATATTTACACGGATTTTCGGCGGCGCGTGTCAAGGCTCGTCGGTGTTGATGCGCTAAAGACGCGGCGGCAGGATTTGGCGTTGCTGATCGTCGAGCGTCTTCCGGACGAAAATGCGGAAGAACTCGAACAATTGATGCAAAAATGCGAAGACGTGATGCACGGCGACAAAACGAACAAAAAGGAAGTCTTGCGTCTGACAACGCGCCTTCGCGAGCTTGAGGCAAAACTCGGATTGCAAAGACGTAAAAAGGTAAAAGGTAAAAGGTAAAAGGTAAAAGGTAAAACTTTTTGCGGCTTTGCCTTTTTACCTTTTACCTTTTACCTTTTACCTAATGACAACAACAGCTTTAACTTTACTTGTCTTGCTGTTTTTCATCACAAGCGCAATCGGCGTTGTCACGGGAAGCAATTCGCTGATCACCGTGCCGGTGATGTTTCAGTTCGGCGTTGAACCGAAAATTGCGGTCGCGACCAATATGTTCGGGCTGACATTTATGAACATCGGCGCAACGATCCCGTTTTTGCGGCAGGACGTTTTTGATAAAAAAAAATTGTCGCCTTTGATAATCATTACACTCGTTGCTTCGGCAATTGGCGCGAGTCTGGTTTTGCTGATCACGCCGCAGAATATTAAACTGCTCGTATCCTTGGCAATGATCGCCGTGACGATTTTTACTTTGGTCAAACGCGACGCGGGAATTGCCGCGATCGCCGAAATTTCGCAACGGGCGCGAGTTTTGACTTACGTTTTAACTTTCGTTCTCGGAATTTACGGCGGACTTTACAGCGGCGGATATACGACGATTTTGACCGCCGTTTATGTCGCGTTTTTTGGAATGACGTTCACCGAATCGGTCGCGTCAACCAAAATCATCAATATCTTTTCGTCGGCAATTGCCACTTTAATCTTTATGTGGCAAGGTTTAGTAGATTACCGTCTGGGCGCAATTCTGGCGATAACGATGTTTGCCGGCGCATACATCGGCGCACATGTCGTCACAAAATTGAGCGATGTTTTGCTCAAAAGAATTTTTATTACAGTAGTTTTGATATTAGCCATAAAGACAATATTCGATTTTGTTCGGAGCTAGAAATCCAAAATCCGAAATCTAAAATCCAAAATTTAAAATGCTTACATATACACCATCAACCGTTGCACATATCCTGAATGAACTTCGCAAAGTCATCGTCGGACAGGACGTAGTTATCGAACAAATCATCGTCGCTATCTTGGCGGAAGGACACGCGCTGATCGAAGGCGTTCCTGGCACGGCGAAGACTTTGACCGTCAAAACGCTGGCGAGAATCATCGGCGCACAGTTTTCGCGGATCCAATTTACGCCCGATCTGATGCCGTCCGACATTACGGGAACGAATGTTTTCAATATGCAAACGACTGAATTCTCCCTGCGGCACGGTCCGATCTTTACGGACATCCTGCTTGCCGACGAAATCAACCGGACACCGCCGAAAACGCAAGCCGCGCTTTTAGAAGCGATGGAAGAACGCCAAACAACGATTGACGGCGACCGCTATCAGCTCTCGCCGCTCTTTACGGTTTTGGCGACCGAAAACCCGATTGAATACGAAGGAACTTATCCGCTGCCGGAAGCGCAACTCGACCGATTTTTGCTCAAAATTCTGATTGATTATCCGTCTCCCGAAGCCGAACTCGAAATCGTCGCGCGTTGGGATGCCGGTTTTAATTCGCGCCGTTTGGAACAGATCGACGTTTTGCCGCTCGCTGATGTCACCGCGATTCAGCATTGCCGCGCCGAGATTCAGGCGATGCGAATGGAACCGGGCGTGCAGAAATATATCGTCGAAGTGATCCGCAAAACGCGTAGCCATCCGACGATTCTCTACGGCGCGAGCCCACGTGCCTCGGTTGCTTTATTGCTTTGTTCAAAAGCCCTCGCCGCAGTTCGCGGACGCGATTTTGTGACGCCCGACGATATTCGTGATGTTGCCGCGCCCGTTTTGCGCCATCGTCTCGCGCTGCGTGCCGAAGCCGAACTTGACGGCGCGACGACCGACGCAGTGATTTCCGACATCATCAGAACCGTCGAAGTTCCGCGCTAAATAATTGATCTTGTCAGCTTATATCTCGACTTTAGATAAATTTTCGGTTTCAGGCAAAACTGTAAGTGTCCTAAACATTGAATTTATGACAATCAAGAGAAAAAACTGGGAAATAAATGAGGGTAGTGGTCAAATTTACCACCCCAACTACCTGCATTTAATTCA
>JANPDZ010000551.1:0-4003 GCA_031431735.1 Acidobacteriota bacterium
TGGAATATTGGGATTTTGTGATCCGCAAGAATGCGCGTTGGAGCGACGGCGTGCCGATTACGGCTGACGATTGGGTTTTTACTTTTCAGCATCTGGCTTCGCCCGCGCTCGATAATGCCTGGACTTGGTTTTATTACGACATCAAGGGAATTCAGAATTACAAGGAAGGAAAAGGACGTGCCGAAGACATCGGCGTTGAAGCGATTAATGAGCGAACCGTCAGAATTTACGGCGAAAATGGCGCGATTCCGCATCTTCCGGCGATGATGGCGTATCAAGCCTCCGTGCCTGCGCCGCGCCATAAAGCCGAACAAAATCCGGAACATTGGGCGGACACGGCGGAAAATTTTGTTTCGTCGGGTCCGATGCGCCTTCTGAGTTGGGAGCATAATCAGCGGCTCGAATGGGACACCAATCCTTTTTATAACGGAGCGCACAAACCGGGAATTCAAAGATTGATTCAACTTCTCGGTGCGCCGTCGGTCGGCTGGTTTAATTCGTGGCTCAACAAGGAAATTGACTACATCCCAAACTTACAGCCGCAGGATCTCGCGCAGGTCGTCAATGACAACGAGTTAAGTCAATATCTGCATTCGTATAATAATTTTGAAACCGGGTATTTATCGTTTGACACCTTGCGTCCGCCGTTTGATAATTTGCGTTTAAGACAGGCACTTTCGCACGCAATTGACCGCACGCCGTTTTGCGAAAAAGTGATGCTGAAAACCTGCATTCCGGCGTTTTCGATGCTGCCGCCCGATTTTCCGGCTTACGACGCGGAATTAAAAACGGTTCAGGATTTTAACGTCGAAAAGGCGCGTGCGCTGCTTGCCGAAGCCGGTTTTCCGAACGGCACGGACGCAAATGGAAACAGACTCGTTTTGCCTTTGGTTTCAAACGGGCGCGATGTCGTTTTGGAATACGTCAAAGACCAATGGGAACGCTATCTGAACATTTCGGTCAATCTGCAAATTCTGGAAGGTGCAGTTTGGGCAGCGCAGCGTTCGCGCCACGAATTGCCGCTTTATCGCGGGGCATACGAATATGATTTTCTCGATCCGGCGAATATGCTGACGCGGCTTTGGCGAAGTTCGGGCGAAAACGGATCACCGCGCCACGCTTGGCGAAATGTGCAGTTTGATGATTTGGTTACGCAAGCGGGACGCGAAATTGACGAACCCGTCAGATTGGATTTATACCGCCAAGCCGAAAGAGTTTTAACGGAAGATGTCGGCGGACTTTTTTTGACGCACCAAGTTACAAATCAGGTTTGGTATCCATATTTGACGGGCTTTGCGCCGGACAAAAACGGCAATGTCGTGTTTCGCTATCTCGATATTTCGCGCTTTCAAATGTATATCCGCAATGACGTTGATGAATGGCGCGAATGATTTTCACCGCAGAGACGCGGAGACGCGGAGAATTTTTAGAGGGAGAGAAAAGATGATTGAGTTACAGAAAGAAGAACATTTTATCAACCAAATAACGGAAAAGATTATTGGTTGTGCGATTGAGGTTCACAAAGGTCTAGCGGGATTGTTGGAATCTGCTTATGAAAAATGTTTGTGTTTTGAGTTAAATCAAATCGGGTTGAAGTTTGAAAGACAAATTCCTTTGCCTGTTGTTTATAAAGGTGTGAAACTCGATTGTGGTTATAAGATGGATATTGTGGTCGAAAATTTGGTTATTGTAGAAGTAAAAGCGGTTGAAAGTCTAATTCCCATTCACGAGGCGCAACTTTTATCTTACCTGAAACTTTACAACAAAAAAGTTGGTATATTAATGAATTTTCACGTCCCGATTCTAAAAAAAGGACTGAAACGTATCGTAAATAATCTTTAAAAACCTCTCAGCGTCTCAGCGTCTCTGCGGTGAAAAATTAAAATGAAAACTTTGCTCGAAGCCGAAAATTTACAAACGCAATTCAGGCTCGGAAAGGAAACAGTCCGCGCGGTGAACGGCGTTTCGTTTTCGGTTGCGAAAGGCGAAGTTTTAGGCATTGTCGGCGAATCGGGCTGTGGTTCAACGATGTGTTCGGCGGCTTCACTCGCATCCAAAGTTGCGTTAAAATGTGATGTATGAAAACTGAAATTGCACAAACTATTATTTCCCGTTCGTCCGATGTGATGAGTGGTGCGCCCGTTTTTGCCGGAACTCGTGTTCCCGTCCAAAGTTTGCTCGATTATTTGGCGGGCGGTCATCCGCTTGAAGAATTTTTGGAAGATTTCCCGACTGTGCGCCGTGAGCAAGCTCTCGAATTGTTACAGAAACTAAAGGCATCACTTGCCACTGCGCAAATATGAAAGTTTTGCTTGACGAGTGTTTACCGAAAAAGCTGAAGCGTGAAGTCGAAGCAGACTTTGTTCAAACTGTTCCCGAAGCTGGTTGGGCGAGCAAAAAGAACGGCGAACTTTTGCGGCTGGCAGAAGCGGATTTCGACGTGCTTCTCACGAATGACCAAAACCTTGAGCATCAGCAGAATCTGAAGAAGTTTGATTTGGCGTTTATTGTTCTGGTTGCACTGACCAATGACATCGAAGACCTCAAGCCGTTGATGCCCGCCGCTAATAACGCCATGAAAACAATTCAGCCGGGCGAGATTGAATACATCAGAGCGAGTAGCTAAGAGGCGCGTTTTCTACAACCGCGCCGCCGAATTCCAGCGTTGGACAGATTTAAGCACTTTTTGGGCAAAACCAACTATTTAGGCAAAGCCTTTTTGGACGTTTGTTGCCTTTTTACTTAAAAAACTCTGTGCCTCTGTGGTCAAAAATAAAGTGAAAACTTTGCTCAAAGTCGAAAACTTACAAACGCAATTCAGGCTCGGAAAGGAAACGATCCGGGCGGTCAACGGCGTTTCGTTTTCGGTTGCGGAAGGCGAAGTTTTAGGCATTGTCGGCGAATCGGGTTGCGGAAAAACCGTGACATCGCTTTCGATTATGCGATTGATTGAATCGCCCGGCGAAATCACGGGCGGCAAGGTCATTTTCCGCGATGCCGGCAAACAGATTGATTTATTAAGATTATCTGACAAAGAGCTTGAAAACATCTTAGGAAATCGGATTGCGATGATTTTTCAAGATCCGAAGACTTCGCTCAATCCGGTGTTGACAATCGGTTTTCAAATCGCCGAAACTTTGCGCGTTCACCGGAAATTATCTAAAAAGGACGCCAAAGAAAGAGCGGTTGAATTACTCAAAAAAGTTGGGATCGCAGGTTTTCGCTTTGACGATTATCCGCACGAATTTTCCGGCGGAATGCGCCAGCGCGTCGGTATTGCAATGGCAATTGCCTGCGAACCGAAATTGCTGATTGCCGACGAACCGACAACCGCGCTCGACGTGACGATTCAGGCACAAATTTTGAATCTGATTCTTAAATTCAAAAAAGAACTCGGAATGTCAGTCATTATCATTACACACGATTTGGGCGTGATCGCGCAATTGGCTGATAAGGTTGCGGTTATGTATGCCGGGAAAATTGTCGAAATGGCAGGCGTTAAAGATATTTTTGAACGCCCGCAGCATCCCTACACAAAGGCACTTGTTGCTTCAATTCCACGCCTTGATTTTCAAGGCAAAAGATTGCCGACCATCGAAGGTACGCCGCCGCGTCTGCGCGAAGAAATTATAGGATGTTCGTTTTATCCGCGCTGCAATGTGCGCGTCGGAATTTGCGTGAGTGAAACACCGGGTTTGAAAGAGATTTTTCCGCAGCAATCGGCGGCTTGTTTTGTCGCGAAAAAGAGAATTTACACGACTGGAGCGCAAGCGTCCCCGCTTGCAATGAGCGTCGCTTCGGCGTGAAAAAGTCGTTGAATTATCGAACGCCGCAATTATCAAACATTTTTTCGCGCTTCGCACTCATTGCAAGCGGGGACGCTTGATGTTATAAAGACGGTTTCTCCAAACTAGCATAAACTAGAAATTGATTTGAAAAAGTTCTTGGTTTGTTGACAGAAAGGAGGAAACCGCAATGCCATTATACATTGGAGTTGATTTTC
>JANPDZ010000552.1:0-18707 GCA_031431735.1 Acidobacteriota bacterium
TTATCAACAGGTTAGCGGCGCGAAATTTAAACAGGCTAACAGCCTGTTTTACGATTTTTCGCTTAACTTAACGCCATTGTGCTTTGCGCCCGCATTTGTTGAAATATAAATTCCTATACTGTTTATTGGAGCATTACAAAAAAAGACGAACGAATCAACAATAAAATTCGTCCGTCTTCGCAAATTATCACAACGCTTTATAGTTTTTGAGTGTTGCTTGATTTATCGGATTCTTTTTGTTTTTCCTTATCCTTTTCGTCTTTTTTCTTGAGGTAATCGTCTTTGGCTTTTTTACAGCCGTCGCCGATTTTTTGCTTGTCGCCTTTATTTTCTTCGATGTTCTTTTTGATGCTTTCGCGGGCGAAGTCAATTGCATATTCACGGATTTTTTTGGTTACAAAATCTTCGTCCGGTTTTTTTGAATCGTTGTTGAGCAGGTCGAGAAATTCGTCGCATTCGGCAACGCCTGTTTTTGCCGAATCGTTTGGATTCGTCGTTCCGTCGCCGGATTTTGTCGAATTATCCGTTGAACCGCCGCCGCTTTGGATATAACTGCATCCGAAACCGACGGTTAAAAGTAATAAAATAGCTAATAAAACGGTAAATTTGTTTTTCATTTGATTCTCCTAAATACTTTGTAAAGTAAGTTTTAGTTATTTTTTAACGCAGAGACCGCGGAGGTCGCAGAGTTTTTTGTAAAATTGGTATCAAAACGATTTAAGTTAATCTACTCTGCGTTCTCAGCGGTCTCTCTGGTTAATACCAAAAATTTAATTTACAGTGTAATAAACTTTCTGCCACGCAAATTTTAAGAGAATTTCGGTTTTTTTGAAAGTTGCCACATCTAAAAAGAGTTCTGATTGGTATTTTTACCGCTTAATTCGTAAATCACATACAGATTTAAGGCGCTGTCCTTGATCTCGGCGCGGACATCTTTGACATTTGCCTTCATATTTCCGTTGGTCGCGGCGATCGGCAGATTGAGCGCGATTTGTTTTGCCTGCAAAATTTGGATCGGATTGACCCGGCTGTTCAAGGTTTTCTGGACAAGCGGCGTGACGACTCCGCCGACCAGCGAGGTCAAGCCGTCAAGATTGACCGTTTCCATATTTAATTGTCCGAAAACGATTTGTTGCGTCAAGTCGAAACGCAATTCGAGATTCGCCTGTGTCCAACCCGTGAAATTTACGCAACCGAGAATCGTCGAGTAACTTCCCCGAAAGGCGAGCGGCGCGACAATTTTATTGTTATCAAATTTTATCGAACTCTGAACACCGCTGCCCGCCGCCAAAAGTGTAATGCGCCCGTCGCATTCACCGCCTTGCAAAAGTGCGTAATTTGCCGATTCGGAATTCTTCGCGTCGCGATTTTCGGTCAAACTAAGCGGAAACGAAGGCGCGTTCATATCGCGGAAAATTGTTTTCAAAACTTCGTTGAAAAAATCTTGTTTCAAAATAATCTGCGCCGTCGCGGGCGGATTTCCGCTCGCATCAGGCGGCTGAATCGGTATGCCGGGAGTTTGCAAAGAACGCGGAACACCGACAAAAAGATAAAAGGTCAATATGCCGCCGACAATCAGACCGGCCAGACTTCCAAGAATAAATGTTACTTTTTTGTTCATAGAACCTTAAATACTCTGTAAAATACATTTTCTGATATTTTTTAACGCCGAGAGCGCAGAGAACGCCGAGGAGATATTTAACCATCATCCTGTAAATTCAAATAATTAGTAAAAACTCTGCGACCCCTGCGTTCTCTGCGTTTATATTAAAAAACTTAATTTACAGACTATTAAATATCAAAGAGAAAACTGATATTCAAATCTCCTCTTCTCCTCTTCTCCTCTTCTACTTCGTCGGAGTCGCTGAATTCGTATTTGAATTCGTATTCGATTGCGCCGATTTTAATGTTTGCGTCAGCAGCATCGCCACAGCATTAAAGATCATATCAGCCTGCGTTTTGACCTGCGCCGGATCAATTTTCGCATAATCAGCCGGAACAGTAAAAAGTTCGGGTGTTGTTTCGGTTTTAATACCGCTCATTTCGGTGACGATTCGCAAGCCTTTAATGCCTTGGACGCTGCCATTCTGCGTCTGCGAAACGGTTTCCGAACGAACCGGCAAACCTGTTTCCTTATCAATCAAAAAGATTGATTCGGTCGCCAACTGTCCGGCTTGCGTTGGCGTGTTTGAAACCGCGCCGTAGCGGTATTTGATGACCGTGCGACCATTTACGTTTTCTTCGCCGACGCGCTCGACACCTTTGACGGTTTTTATCTGCTTGACGATCTGTTCGGGCATCATCAATTGGCGCACGTCGAAACCGAGCGATTCCTTATCGAGAACGGCGTATTGTTTGCGGTTCGGCAAAATCAAATAAGTCGTTCCGGCTTTGTCGAGATAAACAAGTTTGTCGCCGTTCGGCATATTAAATTCCATCCGGCGGTCAGCCGCGTTACGCGCCACCTTCGCCGAAAGCGTCGGCAGTGATGCGGCATTTTTTTCGCCCGTCGCTTCCAGTTTCAATTGCACGATTGCCTGATATTGTTCGGGTTCTTTCGTTTCCGAAATCACCGAATTCGATTCAACGACGGCGGAATTCGCATTTGAATTAGAATTGTTATTAAACGAATTGGATAAATTAGCGTTGGAATTTGCCGGTCGGATATTTGAATTAATTGACGGTTGTTCACAAGAAACCGCGAAAATCAGCCATAAAGCCAAAACAAAAGCCAAAACCGTTCTGACTGAATAAAGTTGTTGCATTATTTAACTCTCCCTTAAAATATTATGTCTTGATTCAATACAACTTCAAAACATTTAAAGAAGTGAATGCAAAAGTTATGCCTTTTCTAAAAGGGGCAACGAATTGATAAGTTTTTGATGCTTTAACGCCGGAATTGAGCGGGCGTGGCGAATGCAATCAACCCACGGCTCACTCAAGTGAGTGACATCCGATCCGCACTCCGATCTAATGAGTTGTTAGACAGAGCTGTCAATAGAACCTGAGTCTTGAGTTGAAATCAAAAAAGAAATGGGACGCTGATTTTCGCGGATACCGGCGGATGAGCGCGGATTATTTTAATTAAATTTCGGCGAATTCAAAAATATTTTCAACAAATCGGCCGATTTTCCGCCCGTATCCGCGTTTGTCCGCATCCCATTTTCTTTCTAATTTTTAACTCAAGACTCAGGTTAATAGAAATTTGTTATCCACAGACTTTATTCCCGGTTTCGCCATTCACTCGCTAGTATTCCATAAATCACTTGATCGACAAACCCGTCCTTGAGCCAATCTGATTGTCGTAGAATGCCCTCTTGAGTGAAGCCCAATTTCTCAGCTATCGCCCGGCTCCTTTGGTTCTCTTGAGCGCAACTGATCGCGACACGATTCAAACCAAGTTCATGGAATGCGTGGTCAATCATCACTTGACAAGTTGTTGTGATAAGCCCTTCACCCTCAAACGCCGCCCCCAACCAGTAGCCTAGTTCAGTGCTTCGATTTGTCCAATCAATCTCATGATAACGGACAGCACCGGCAAATTCCCCTTGATACCAAATACCGATCCCCAGCCCTTTGTTGTCCGCAAAGAGTGCGAGGTCCCGTTGGATATACATTCGGGCTTCTTCAATTGAGTAGAGTTGAGGTATTTCAGGGTGTCGTTCTCTGTTCTGCTCGACTAAAGCGAATAATTGCTCGACGTGCCGTTTTTCAAGCATACGTAGTTCTGAATGAGTATTTACACGATAGCTGAACATAATTGTCACAATAAAAGCTGTCTAATACCATTTTCACTTAGAAACTGTGCATTACAAACAAGATACTTTGTGCCGGGAAGTCCAACGCGCCTTCAGTTTGTTGATTGTTATGGCATTCAACAAACTGAAGTTTGTTGGACTTTTTATTGCATAGTTTCTAACTGAAAACGGTATAACGGCGGAGATGACGTGGCGGCAAACCGGCTACACACAAGCTAAGGGAAACAAAGCCGCGTGATAAGAAAGTCGCTGTTTGCCGCTCATGTCCATTGACTTGTTAGATTGCGCCCTCCGCTTGCGACTCAGGCCGTTTTGCCGCTTGCGCTTTTGGTAAAGGAACGCTCATCGCCCAGACGGAAACAACCAAACTCACGAGCAAAAGCGTTATTCGTCCCCAGGTGCCGAGTATCCAGTTATTACCTAACGCGGTGAGTTCCGCTCCGCTGAGTCCGCCGCCGTCCGGCGAAAACATTACCCTCAAAGCAGGAACGAAGTAGAGATTTGTCGTCAGCGCGTTAATCAGAACGCAAAGAAACGAGACGAGAATCAAATATCGCCGTCGCCGACTCTGCCAATTAAAAATCAACGTTCCAAGCAAAAAAAGCGCGGGCAGTGGGCCAAGTGAGCCCCAAAATCTGACGGGCTTCACTGAGTATTCCGGGTTCCTCATAAAACTCAGTGATTCCGGCAATGATGCGCTCCAGACCGAGCCGATAACCATCATTTCGTAAAACGCGCCGCCCAATATCACTGCGGCAAAGATAATATGCCCCCAAAGAAACGACTGTCCAAGATAATTACGAACTTTCATCAGTATTCTCCTCACAATTTAATCGTCTAAGTTTTACACCGTTTGGCAACCGCGAAGCACTCTAACTATTGATTGAGCCGAATGATTCCGCATAAGCATCGTTTTGGGTTATTTATGCGGAATCATTCCGAATAAGTAGCGGATGCGCGTGTATTATCAGGAATCATTCCGCATAATAACCTTATATGCGGATAATTTATAAACTAAATTTTTAGTAAAAACAAGAAAAATTTAAGCCTTTTCTAAATTCGCAAATTTTTCGATTAATTTCTTTTGCCCAAAGCCGGGAAAACTGACCGTTAATTTGACATTATCGCCGCTGCCTTCGCGCCGCAGAACCAAACCTTTGCCGTATTTGGCGTGGCGGACATGTGCGCCCGGGGTAAAACCCTTTTCGATTTGGGATTTGGGATTTGGGATTTGGGATTTGTCTGATGCTTGTGCTTTGAGTTTATCAAAACCGGTCAAAGGCTTTGGACTCTCGACTCCCGACTCTCGACTCCCGACTTTTTTCTTGTTAAAGAAATCGGCGATCGCATCGGCACTGTTGTAGGTTTTTCCCGTGTATAAGTTCTTCGGTTTTTCGCGTTGTGTTTCTCCGCGAAGTGCCGAGATCGCGTGTTTATTTGTTTTGTTGGCGTTGTTTTTAGTGAATGAAAGCCAACTTGAACCGCGTGAGAGGTCTTCGATCAATTCAAGCGGCATTTCGTTTAAAAACTGCGATGGTTCCGCCGCCATTTCCTCGCCGTACACTCTTCGGCGCATCGAATGCGAAATATACAAAACCTTTTCGGCGCGGGTGATCGCGACATATGCGAGGCGGCGTTCTTCTTCCAATTCTTTGGGGTCATTGATCGAGCGCGAATGCGGAAAAATTCCGTCTTCGAGCCCGACCAGAAAGACGATCGGAAATTCCAAACCTTTCGCGGCGTGGACGGTCATCATGGTGACGGCCGCATTTCGGTCAAATTTGTCGGTATCGGAAGTCAGCGCGGCGTGGTCAATAAAATCCCGCAGTCCGTTTTCTTCCTGTTTGTCGTAATCAACCGCCGCATTGACGAGTTCTTCCAAATTTTCGAGCCGCGTCGCCGATTCGTCCGAGTTTTCGGAGCGCAGCATATTCGCATACCCCGTGTCTTCAATCGCTGCCATGACAACTTCCGTGACAGGTTTTTCGTTCGGCGACGATTCACCGACTTTAGTTTGCAGGTTTTCGATTGTTTGTTTGAATTTTTTGAGCGACTCCATTGCGCGAGGCGTTAAATTGACACGCTCGGTGAACTCTAAACCCGTGATGATCGCGATTGTTTCCCACATCGAAACCCTGAAATCTTTCGCACGAATCTGCAATTCATCAAGCGAAGTTTTCCCGAAACCACGCGTCGGCGTGTTGATCACACGAAGCAGCGCGATGTCGTCAAACGGATTGAGCGCGAGTTTTAAATAAGCAATCACATCTTTGACCTCAGCGCGTTCGTAAAAAGAAAATCCGCCGACGATGTTGTATTCAATGCGGTAACGGCGCAGTGATTCTTCAAAAAGCCGCGATTGCGCGTTGGTCCGGTATAGAATTGCAACTCTGTCCTGTGGATTGCGGCGGCGGTGTTCTTCAATTTTCGCCGCGACAAACCGCGCTTCGCCGTCGCCATCAAGTGCCTGATGATAAAAGACATGGTCGCCGTCCGGATTGGCTGTCCAGAGTTTTTTGTCTTTGCGGTTTAGATTGTTTTTGATGATCGCATCGGCAACATCGAGTATAGTTTGTGTTGAGCGATAGTTTTGCTCAAGCAAAATGGTTTTGGCATTCGGAAAATGCTGCTCGAATTCCAGAATGTTGCGAATATCGGCTTGCCGGAACGCATAGATGCTCTGAGAATCGTCGCCAACTACGCAGATATTCTGTTGTTTTTCAGTGAGATAACCGATCAACGCAAATTGCAAAGGATTTGTGTCCTGATATTCATCTACCAGAATGTACTTGAACTTGTCGTTGTATTTTTCGCGGACTTCCGGGGTTTTTCTCAACAGTTTGACGGTTTTGATCATCAGATCGTCAAAATCGAGCGCGTTGGCATTGTTAAGGCGTTCTTCATAGAGCTTGAAAACTCGCGCGATGGCGGCGCGTTTTTCGTCGGTGTATTCAACCTGTGAAGCATACATTTCAAAATCTTCACCGCGATTTTTTGAGCCGGAAATCGCATTTAAAACCTGCCGCGCGGCTAGTTGTTTTTCGTCTAAACCAATGTCCTTAACGCAAGCCTTGATGACCTTGATCGAATCGTCGGTATCGTAGATCGTGAAGGATTTGTTGTAGCCTTCGGATAAATGCTCGATGTCCTGCCGCAAGATCCGCACGCAGAGCGAGTGAAAAGTCGTCACGAGTGGAGCCGATTGCAGTTTCTGACCTTTTAATAATTCGACGACCCGCGCCCGCATTTCGCCCGCCGCTTTGTTTGTAAATGTCACAGCGAGAATGTTATAGGGCGCAACTTGTTTTTCAGAAATAAGGTAAGCGATGCGCACTGTGATGACACGGGTTTTGCCCGAACCTGCGCCCGCGAGAATCAAAACCGCGCCTTCGGTTGTCTTGACAGCCTCGCGCTGCCGGTCATTTAGTGAAGCTAGAATATCCATAAATTTTGAGTGAAAGTTTAATGGTAAATCTTTGCTTGGGAAGCGTCAAAGGTAATGCCTCAGTAATGAGTTTTAGCGACTGGAGCGCGGGGCATCCTCGCTTGCATAGCGTTTGAAAAACGCTCAAATCTTTCATTTTCTTTGAATATTCTTAGGAATCGAAGCGTTTGACGCCGCAAATCGAGCGACGTAGGCAAGCGGGGACGCCCCGCGCTCCAGTCATAACTAAGCAGGTGAACATAAGTTTTGCGATATTTTGCTCTTCACTCAGAGTCCACGCACAAGCCGTGTTTCCGCCAGCGAAGCGCGGCGGAAATTCAAACTAAAGTTTGGACTCTGAACGAAGCAAAATACTTGATTACTTTTGCTCACCTGCTTATTTACTGACGCATTATCGTCAAAGTCAAAAATTCCTTGACAACAAAATCTCAAAATGAGAGTATGAATTGGCAATATTCTCAAAATGAGAGTTTTGGCAATGAAACGGAGGCAATTTACAAATTTACTAAAGATTAAACGGAGGCAATGATGGACAAAATTAGGGAGAAAATATGCACATTATTACCAGAAAGCGTCTGCAAGAGTTTTGGAAAAAACATTCTGATTCAGAAACTTCGTTAGAAACTTGGTATAAAATTACGAAAAAAGCCAATTGGGAAAATCTTGCCGATACAAGAGCAGATTTCACACACGCTGATTTAGCGGGTATTTGCACGATTTTTAATATTGGCGGAAATAAGTATCGGTTAATTACGAAAATATCGTATCGGACAAAAAAGGTTTTTATCCGTTTTGTTTTAACTCATTCCGAATACGATAAAGGGATTTACAAAAATGATTGCGAATGTTGATGAAAAATACGGAAATTTGCTGGTAAGAGTTTTACCTTCGGTGATAACTAACGATGATGAGTTAGAACGATTGACGCAAGAAATTGACCGTCTTATAACTAAAGACATAAAGCAGGGAAGTTTAAGCCCTGAAGAAGATAGGTTGCTTGAACTTTTAGGTTTGTTAGTCGAAGAATACGAGGATAAACATTATCCGATACCCGAAGTTGCACCGAATGAAGTTCTGAAATTTTTGATGGAAGACCGCGAACTCAAACAAAAAGATTTGGTTCATATTTTCGGTTCGACCGGAATCACTTCGGAAGTCGTCAACGGTAAGCGTTCGATCAGCAAGGCGCAAGCGAAAAAGTTAGCCGAATATTTCAAGGTTTCGGTCGAATTATTTATCTAAAAAAGGCGGGCGGATGTTGCCTCGCCTTTTCACATTAAATTATCCGCACAAAATTATGAAATTTTCGCCGTCGGTGTCGGAATGTCGAAGAGAAAAAGAGTTACTTTGTCCTGACCACACGGAACCCGATGCGTTCGAGCGTATAAGACGTTTCAGCGTTTTGGCGACCCTCCGTACTCATGGTGGCATTATCGTCGTAAATAGACGCGCCGCGAAACACCCGTTCCGCGCCTGATGAGGCTCCCTTCGGATCAATGACACCTTCGCTTGGATAATCACCATACCGATCTTCGACCCATTCCCAAACGTTCCCGCTCATATCATACAATCCCCACGCATTCGCCTGTTTCGTCCCGACTGGGTGGGTTTTCCCTTTTGAGTTTGATTTATACCAACCCGTCTCGACCGCTCTCAGAAAATCTCCTGTTTTTCCCGCCCGATCTGAGTATTCCCACTCGGATTCGGTTGGCAACCGATACGTCCCGTCTCCTTTGGCATTCAATTTCACAATGAACTTCTGCGCATCGTCCCAACTGACCATTTCCACCGGACAGCGCGAACAATTCTTAAAATAACTCGGATTTGTTCCCATCACCTTTTTATATTCGTCCTGCGTAACTTCGTATTTGCCCATATAAAAACCGTTGCTGATGGTTACCTGATGCACCTTCTCATCATCACTTTCGATTGAACCCATCTCAAACGAACCGTTTGGAACATAAACAAACTCCATTCCGAGCAAGTTTTTTATCTCTTTAGCCGGGACAGCGGGAGTCGGAGCTTTCGTTGTCGTCGGGGTTGGGGTTGGCGTAACTTTCCCGCCCTGGCCCATCGCACCACACGCATTTACGAAAAACAATCCTGTCATCAGAACTGCCATCATCATTATTCTCTGCATCATTTTGTTATTTATTTTTTCTGACATAATTTTCTCCGCCTTAATGATTTTGCAGAAACACGCACGGAGTAAGTGTGCCAAGTTTTACGCCCTTACTTCGTGCGGACTTCCGCATTAAAAACAAAAGTTGAAGCATTGGTAAGCACTTAAACCAGAACCGCGCTCCAAATCAGACTTTTGAACGAAAACTAATTTCAAATTAGTCCACGACTTTTCCGCCCCGGTCTTTCCATTCCTCAAAATTAATGCCGATGGTAGTTTTTTGGGAAACGATCGCGTCCCTAATATCCATATTTTTCATTTTCGCACCGGTCAGGTCTGTCCGGCGAAAATCTGCCTCGGTCAGATCCGTTGTGTCAAAATCTGTATCTTCTAATTTCGCTCCGGCAAATTTCGCGCCGCTCAACTCCGCATCGCTCAAACTTGCTCCCCGCAAATCCGCGCCGCTCAAATTCGCCCCGTTCAAATCTGTGTTGAATAAATCTACGCCTCGCAAATCCACGCCGCTCAAATCCGCCTCAAATAAATATGCCCACTTCAAATCCTTTTGACCGCTCTTGGCTTTTTTGACCCAGCAATCTTTGAATGCCGAATTGTCTGCGATGCTATTGCAATTCTGCGCCGCCGCACTGCTCGCACCGACAAAACTCAGTCCGATTGCCAAAACTGCCATCATCATTACTCTCTGCATCATTTTATTGTTTTTTGTCGTATTCATAATTTTCTCCCATGTTCAGAGTTACGCCTGGCACAAACCCCCTGATTACGCCGCGGTAACTTCACGGGGCTTGTGCCAGGCGTAACTCTGAACATCTATTAAAATCCCGGTTAATTTGACTTGAAACAGATTCAGTTTACTCAGTTTCCCACGACGGCAGTTATCTTCCGGCTTGGTTCGTCGAAGCAATCACCCGCGTAACCTGTCCAATTCCAAGCTCCCTTTTGCTTCTCGAATGTAATCGTAAAACGTCCCCAACGCTTAGTTTTTGTCCCCATCGGATCGGTCAGCGATGCCTCGCAAAGCTCGCCTTGACTATCATCTGTCCAATATCCCGTATATGAGCCGCGATTGCCTACGGTATCGGGAACGAGATTTCTGATAAAAAGCCGCGTTTTCCCTTTGGTAACATTGGGAGTTGTGTAAAGGAACACTGCTGTATTGTTCACATCTTTTTCCCAGATGATGTTCCCGACATTCGATGTCCACGACTCATCCGCGAGAACTATCGCCGGGAAAGCTGTGATGACAGCCAACCACAGAACTAAAACAGATACCCGATTTATTTTTTTCATAATTTGTTTTTTTGTTGTTTCTAACATAATTTTCTACTCTTAGTAACGGATTGAAAATAAAGTAACCCACTAAAACAATCCTGCGTCTGAACCATCCGCCAATTGAATGCACCCATTTTCGACGCGCGGGTTTCCGCCTTTTTACTCAAAATTCTTAGTGGGTTACTTTATTAAACTTTTGTTACTTACTTTTGTTTTTTGACTCGCAACGCACTAAGCACATCCGTTTTCCGGCAAACGGTTAACCTTCACAATCACTCAAATAATCATTGGAAACCCAACCCTTGATGTATTTACGGTTCACTCTGGCAGAGATTTGAGAAATATAATCGCCTCTCGATAAGATATTAACCATTGTGCCGTTGGGCAGTTTCCCGATTATCCTTGAGTTATTTCTGGTGGTTGCCCGCACGTTCAGATTTCCTCCTTCGGTGGAAACATAACAAACTTCGTTGAATTTCATTCCGAAATAGAAATAATTAACGCTGCCAACATTCGGCGTATTTAAGTTGACGATGCCGGAAGCCGCGACGGGCAACACAAAGTTTGCCGACAATAAAATACACATCAAACACAAAGAACCTATTCGTAATTTCATAATTTTTATCTCCCTTTTTTTTGTTTTGACCCACTCCGCCGTGAGTCAGTTTTTCTTTTTCATCCTTGAAAACTTTTAACTGTCGGAATCCATTTTGCGACAAATTTGTGTCTTCATTTATATAAACGAGAACTTGCCCCCAAAACAGACATTTCACCCGAAATTAATTTCGAGTGATAAAAACCGAACTTTCAGTTGCAGAGAATTTAAGGTATAGTGAAGGCAATTCAAAAATCTATAACTGCTACGAAATGAAGTCAGAAACGCCGAATGAAATTACCCAATTGCTAAATAAACCGGAGCAATGGCGATGAATTGGCTTTAGAGCAAATGATGCCGCGGGTCTATTAAGAATTGCGTAAAAGCGGCAAGTAATTATTTATAGCCAACGAAGTTATAATGTTCTGCAACCAAAGCCATTGATTGACAAGAGTATTGGTCAAAATGAAATGGTATGAATCCGGCTATAAACAGGCGCACTGTGAAGAAATCTCAAAGGAAGGTAATGAAAGTAGCATCGCCGAATGAAATTACCCAATTGCTAAATAATTGGAGCAATGGCGATGAATTGGCTTTAGAGCAAATGATGCCGCTGGTCTATGATGAATTGCGCCGGATGGCAAAGCAATATATGCAAAGCCAGCGGAGCGATCATACATTACAGCCGACCGCGTTGATTCACGAAATGTATGTCAAATTAGCCGGATCTGAGGAGCAAAGTTGGAAAAACCGCGCCCATTTTTTCGGAGTCGCCGCGCAGGCAATGCGCCATATTTTGGTTGATTACGCCCGTCATCGCGGTTCTGAAAAACACGGCGGAAAAGCACAACGAATTGAGTTCGACGAAGCAATAATTGTTTCAAAGGAACGCGCCGCCGGATTGGTCGAATTGGATGAAGCATTAAAAAAACTCGCCGCATTGGACGAACGCAAAAGCCGGGTCGTCGAACTGAAATATTTCGGCGGTTTGGGCAATGAAGAGATCGCTGAAGTCTTAAAAGTTAATACGAAAACCGTTACCAGAGATTGGCAGTTTGCCCGAATGTGGCTTTTGCGGGAATTATCAAATCAATAGTCATTTTCGGAAATAAGAAATTATCCACGAAGAGAGATAAACTGATGTTACGCAAAATTGGTTTTTAGCCGGTTTCAACCGGCTTCCCGCGCTTCGCGGCGATTAGCCACGTCCATTTATGGCGTGGTTAGCAATTCGAGCAAATTTGCAGGGCGTTTGAACGTCCTTTTCTTCCGCTTTAGCTTTCGTTTTTTTACGGCTCAAGCCATTTTAAAGGACGTTAGTAATGCGTCAGTCAAAAGTTACAGATAAGATCTATGCTAAAAGAGCGGGCGCAGAGCGCACCTTCCAGACCTGAAATTGGTTTTATCGGGTCTTTTTCACCTTTAATTTGAGAAAAGATGAAAGTTTATCAATCAATTTACAGTAAATTTCAGGTCAGGAAGGGTTGTTTTACGCCCGCATTTGTCAGAATGTGAATTCCTAACTTTTGACTGAGGCATTACGTTAATAAATGAACGCCGAAAGACTAGCAAAAATCGAAGAGATCTGTCACGCAGTTTTGGCAACGTCGCCGAAAGCTAGATCTGCTTTTTTAACAAAAGTCTGCGGCGGTGACGATGATTTGCGCCGCGAAGTGGAATCTCTGCTTTCTTTTGCCGATGTTTCTTCGACGTTGATAGACAAAAAGCCGTTGGATGTCGCGGCGGAAATGTTTGTCGAAAAGAATCGTTCAAAAATTGTCGGCACGAAAATCGGACATTACAAGATTCTCTCGAAAATCGGCGAGGGCGGAATGGGCGAAGTGTTTCTTGCCGAAGATACCAAACTCGACCGCCGGGTCGCCATCAAGATACTGCCGCGCGAATTTGCCAAAGATACGGAACGGATGCGCCGTTTTGTCCGTGAAGCTAAATCCGCTTCGGCTCTTAATCATCCGAATATCATCACGATTTACGAAATTAGCCAAATAAAAAACACTCATTTTATTGCCACCGAATACATCGCCGGGGAAACTCTGCACACGTATCTCAAAAATCAATCGGTGAATCTCAAAACAGTGCTTGAAATTGCTATTCAAACAGCTTCTGCACTCGATGTGGCGCACAAGGCGGGAATTGTTCACCGCGACATCAAACCTGAAAATGTGATGATTCGTCCCGATGGACTGGTCAAGATTCTTGATTTCGGAATCGCCAAGTTGACTGACCGACGCGGAGACGCGGAGACACGGGGACACGGAGAGGAAGACAACACCTTAATCGCCGCGTCACCCCTTCCCCGCGTCCCTGTGTCGCAATCAACGGGGTTGGGTATGATCATCGGGACCGCAAATTATATGTCGCCTGAACAGGCGCGCGGCAAAACGGTTGATGCGCGGTCGGACATTTTTAGTTTCGGTATTGTGTTGTATGAATTGTTGACGGGAAAAAGGGCGTTTGCGGGCGAGAACGCGCGGGAAACAATTAGTGCGATTCTTCATCAAGAACCGATTCCGCTCAATCAATTAGTGCCGGATGTGCCGCCAGAGATTGAACAAATTATCAACAAAGCGTTGAGGAAAAACCGCGATGATCGTTATCAAACGGCGAATGACTTGCTGACTGACCTTCGCGACCTTAAACAAAATCTGGAATTTGCAGCAAAACTCGAACATACCGATCAACCCGAAACGCCCGGCAAAACCGTTTTGACTGACACGTTGCAGATTCGCAACACAAGCGATATTCCGACGGCATCAAGTGCGGAATACATCGTCAACAATATAAAACACCACAAGGTTGGGGCGATTGCCACGCTTGTTCTTTTAATTACCGTCTCGATTACTGCGTTTTTTTATTTCGATCGCAAGCCGATATTGACCGATAAAGATACGATCTTAATCGCAGATTTCGAGAACAAGACGGATGATTCGGTTTTTACCGCAACGCTCAAGCAAGGTTTGGCGGTTCAATTCGGGCAATCGCCTTTCTTACGAATCTTCCCCGAAGCGGAAATCAAGGAAACTTTACGTTTGATGGAACTTGATGCGGACGAAAAGATCACATCGGAGATTGCCCGCGAGATTTGTCTGCGGAAAGGCGTTAAAATCTTCATTACGGGCTCGATTGCTGCGGTTGGCAATCATTATGTGGTTACTCTTCAAGCCATCAAAGCTGAAAATGGCGAAGCGATCCTCAGCGAACAAAATGAAGTTGAATCGAAAGAACAAGTGCTGTCCGGCTTGGGCAAAACAGCCTCCAACCTGCGAGAAAAACTCGGTGAATCGCTTGCTTCGATCGAAAGGTTCAATGCTCCGATTGAACAGGCAACGACGTCATCGCTCGAAGCACTAAAGGCGTATTCGATGGGCATGGAACTGTATGCCAAAGGAGGGAATAAAGACGAAGCAGTCAGCTCGCTTTTCCAACTTGCCATCAAACTCGATCCGGATTTTGCACTTGCCTTTCGGGATTTAGCCCGCCATCAATTCAATATCGGGCGGCGCGCAGAAGCGGCCGCGGCAATCACAAAAGCGTTTGAACTGCGCGAACGGACAAGCGAAAACGAAAAGTTGTCTATCGAAGTTCTATACTACGAATTTGCCGACGGCGATTTGGAAAAATCCGCCGAAACTGCCGAATTATGGAAACGCACTTTTCCGCGTTACTGGCAACCCTTTCACTCGCTTGCTGACATCTACTTTGAGTCGGGGCAATTCGAGAAAGCGGTCGAAAACGGGCGCGAAGCCGTCCGGCTAAATCCAAATTTTGCCGCCGCCTATACCAATCCGGCGGGCGCGCTGGTTCGGCTCAATCGCTTTGCCGAAGCCAAAGAACTTTATCGGCAGGCAATGGCCAATAACCTTGATCATCTTGGGTATCACTTCTTTCTTTTTTGGATCGGCTATTCTGAAAATGACCAATCCGCGATTCAGGCACAACTCGAATGGATGCGAACTCATAATTACCCGCATTTTGCGTTTTCATATCAATCATTCTTGGCACGTCTTGAAGGTCGCCGGAAACAATCGTTAGAGTTCTCTCGTCTTGCAAGGGTAGAAGCCGGGAAATACGGAGAAAAAGAACTAACCTCAGCATCATTGGCTTCAGACGCTATAACCTCGGCACTCTACGGCGATTGCCGAACTGGCAAACAACTCGGCAGCGAGGTGCTATTGATATCCGACAACAACTATTATTTAGCTGAAGCGGCTATTGCATTGGCAATGTGCGGCGAAGAACGTCAGGCTCAAAAGTTCGCGGATAAAATTGCGAATAGCTCTTCAAAAGACCTACTGCTCAAGGAACTTCGTCTTCTGACGCTTCGTGCCGCCATCGAACTTAATCGCAAACAACCTGACAAAGCCCTCGAATTATTACGATCCACTGAACGATATGAAGGTAATTTCCTGGATTTCGCGCCATTTTTTCAAGGAATTGCTCTTCTGAAAGCTGGTAAATATGCCGCATCAGCGGCTGAGTTTCAAAATATTCACAAACATCCGGGTTGGTTTGAGCAAACGCCTTTAGTTCCGCTCTCGCATCTTTGGGAAGCCCGCGCCCTCGCGTTGGCGGGCGATAGTGCGCGAAGCCGCCAAGCTTACGAAGAATTCTTTGCCTTGTGGAAAGACGCCGATGCCGATTTGCCGATTCTGATTGAAGCAAAACGGGAATACAAGCGTCTGTAGGTAACTGTTTAGGTCATCATTTAGCCGTTGAAAACGGCGAAATATTCCCCGCTTCGCCGCCCACAATGCTAATTGTGGGTCTTAAGATTGATAAATTTGGAGTTATCGAAGATAACGGCATACCTTTCAGCTGATTTTATGCCGCCGTTTTCAACAGCTCATATTTTGGTTGCTAATTTTGCCCATAGTTGCACTATGGGCGGCGAAGCGGGGAATCTGCGCGCTGTCTTCGACAGCTAAAAACAAAAACGATAAATATTTTTACATTATCATTACCAGACCTAATTTTACTTTGTCAGATTAAATCAATCAGCCGCCAGTTTTTGATATTTCGGCTTGATGGGTCGCTATTTTCTCTGAATTTAGCTGTCAGCTATCAGCTAAACCGCTAATTTTTAATCTAAAAAAGTAGAACTAAACAGTTACCTTTAATTTGAGAAAAGATGAAAGAAAATCAATCAATGCACAGTAAATTTCAGGTCAGGAAGGGTTGTTTTACGACAATGGCGTTAAGTTAACCTGAGTATTGATTAGAAAAGTTATGTAATCTCCAAAAAATGAGTAGAATAATTTTAGTAAAAAAACTGCTCAAAAGAAGGAGATTACACAATGTTAAGTATAGGGCGTTCCGCACAATTAGCCGTCGTCTATTGTCTGGTTGATGATGGCTTAAAAAACGAGAAGAATGGCGGCCATTGGCGACAATCGAATCACAATCCGAAATGCACGGATGCCGAAATAATCGCGGTTGCGATGATGCAGAGTTATTTTGGATGCGCGACGCTCAAACGCACCTATTTATTGGTGAAAGCCAATGATTCAAAGGCTTTTCCGCATTTGCCGAGTTATCAGCAATGGCTCGCCAGATGGCATCGCCTGAGTTTTCAAATGGGTGCAATTTTAGAAAACATTCCGTTGAATATCAAAGACACCGAGGAGATTTATCTGATCGATTCATTTCCGATCAGTTTGTGTCAACCGATCCGCCACGGCCGCGTCAATTTGCTGAGAGATCAGGGAGCGGCGTTCGGGAAAGGAACGAAAGGCTGGTTTTTCGGGTTCAAACTGCATGTGTTATCAACGCGCACAGGGCAAATCGTCGGAGCCGTGCTGTTGCCGACCAGTTATGATGATCGGGCAGGAGCGCGAATGTTGGCAAGTTTAATGACGGAAGGCAGTTTGTGTTTGGCAGATTTAGGTTATCGTGGAGAAGGTTTTCAACTGGAAATGTATGAAGAAGAAGGAGTTCTGTTTTTGACGCGGGCAGACATCGAAAGTCAGAAATTGAAAATACTGCATTCAACGATTCGGGAAAGAGTCGAAGGAATCTTCAGTTCATTGTGGGAGCGATTTGCGACGCGAGTCTATTCAAGGAGTTGGCACGGCTTGTGGAACACGCTGAAACTCAAGATGTTAGATTACAAATTGTGTTTCGCCAATCTAATTTCTTATGCTTAATCTCTAATCAAGACTCAGGTTAACTCATCAATAATTGCCTCAAAAGTTAAACTTTGTAATGGTCTCATCCAAAAATGATGCCATATCTGCTCCAAATTGCGAAAGAACTATTTTCTCATCACCCCATTTCTATTGCTTTTTTTTCACTCACCGAGAATTGCTGAAGGTATTTATTCATTAAGTCTGCCCTACAATAATTATGATTCAAAAACCGCATCGGTCAATTTCAAAATTTCAAAATATGAAATTATTGTTGATTTGGAGAATAGAGGGTTTGAAATAAAGAATAATTAAGGACTTTAAATTTATTCCGGCTTATTCAGGGAAAATGCTTTTTGATATTGCACTTGATACAAAAAATCCAGAGCCTTGTGGATATGCCGGTGCTGATTGTTTTCAAGAAACAACAGTTGAAACTGAAAAGTCAAAGCTATCAGATAAAGTTTTACAAAAGCCTTTAGAAAAATTACCAAAGGCGAAAAATAATAAGAGGAAAAATAATAAATAATGAGCAATTTAACATTTGGAATTATCAAGCCCGATGCGGTTCGGAAAGGACACGCGGGAAAAATAATTGACAGAATTTTGAGCAACGGTTTCAAGATTCGCGGGATGAAACTTATTCATCAATCGCTGACGCAGTCGGAAGGTTTTTATGCGGTTCACGCGGAACGTCCGTTTTTCAGTGAATTGACGGAATTTATAAAGATTTTGCGGGTTCGATCGGTGAAAACGCCGTTCACGGCTCGGATTCCGACGAAAATGCAGCGATCGAGATCGCTTATTTCTTTAGCAAACTTGAATTAGTTTGAGCGACAAGGTATTATAAACCTTCATTTATAGGATGGACAGATATTGACATATTTGTTGTTTTATTAGGTAAAATTGGGTATCAACCAAAGATTCTTGACAATTTACTGATCCACTTGTAGGCTTCTTTTGTTGCCAATATTTGATTGATGAGATAGTAAAAACCAAACTGTTCAATCATCAAAAGAATCAAGCAATATCGTCAGAGTATGGCGATTACAGACACCGAGGGATAGTTAGACCTTTGAAGTTGAAGTTAGATTTCAAAGGCAGTTTCGATGAAGTGTTGACTAAGGAGAATGTTCATTTTTGGGCATACTTTTAGATACTCAGTAGATCCAAATTTCACGAAAATCAGCTAATTTGCTGTGAATATTTTGAGAATTTAACGAGAAACAAAAGTTGCTTTTGCTAAATTCTAATCACTTTATTTGTCAAATTGCTTGATATTAGGGCAATTCCGCAACTTTTGAGTAGAAAATAAGATTTCCTAAACGCCCGAAAATACAAGAGATTTTCA